>NZ_JBVJIN010000022.1:54248-117739 GCF_055586285.1 Actinokineospora sp. NPDC051303 | reverse complement strand
TTCCGGTCCTTCGGCCGAGCCCGCATCGCCTTCGCGCGCTTCCCCGCCGCGGTCGCCCGGTATCTCTGGTTGCCGCCGTTGCGGGCGACCTCCCGGGAGATCACCGAATGATGCCTGCCCAACAACAACCCGATCTTCCGGTGAGAGCGACCAACGGCCAGCTCCCGGGAAATCGTCTCCCGCTCGTCCGAAGACAACGGCACCATCAACGCCACCAGGCGACACCCCGATCAGTCCCCAAGATCATCCCACAGCGTCGCACCGACCGGTTGAGACCAAGCGGCCTTACCGATCCGGATGAGCGGGAGCTGCTGGGAACAGCCCCGCGTGCGCGGGGAAGACCAATCCACCGACCCCCGTTTTCAGGGCGTCGCGGGAACAGCCCCGCGTGCGCGGGGAAGACGGCGAGAGCGCCGCGACCCGCAACCGGGCCGGGGGAACAGCCCCGCGTGCGCGGGGAAGACACTTTTGACCTGCGGGTTTGTGAACCGAAACGGTGTTTTGCATTCACTTTCGTTGTCAAGTCAGCGGTTGCCGAAGCGTCTTCGTTTGCTGGCGTTGCTCCACCCGGTCTTCCGTGGTGATTCGCTGTCGGACCTTTGGGCGGGGCGGAGCATGAGGTTGACGCCCTCGAAGTCGACCGGCACCCACTCATGGGCGTGGACCGCGAAGGCCAGGCCTTGTTCGTTGTCCGCTCCGTAGACCATGATCGCTCGTCCGGTCTTGGCCATCTCGGTGACGCGTTGCCACATCAGGCCGCGTACCCGGGCGCTGACCTTCCCGACGAACACGCCCGGTGATATTTCCAGCAGCCAGCGGGTGAGGTGTCCCCTGAGTCCGACGGGGCACGCGGCGACGACGATGACGGTCACTCGTCGTCCTCGCCGTATGCGGTTCCGCCCGCCACATTGCGCCCGTTGTAGTCCCAGAGCATCACCACATCCGGGTCCTCGAACGCTTCCGGGCCGTATTCGATGGTGTCGTCTTCCTCCGCCAACAGGGCTTTGATGTCGCGGACACAGGTCTCCAGGAATGCCCCGTCTTTCATGTGGTCTCGGACAGCTCGGCGGGTCTCGGCGCCGATGTCGGCGACCTCGCGGGCGGTGATGTCGAAGGCGATGGGGATGCTGATCTCGGCTTTGTAGAGGTCGGCGATGTCGTAGACGAACGACTTGACGTGCCCGGTGTGGACGAAACCGAGTCCGGGCGCGCAGCCCAGGGCGACGATGACCGCGTGCGCGACCCCGTACAGGCTGGTGTTGGCCGCCGAGAGCGCCTGGTTGACCGGGGTCCCGCCCGCGAAGTCGCCAGGATCGTAGTCGCGGCGTTCCCAGGGAACGCCGGTTCGTTCGGCGTGCGCGCGGTAGAGCCGTCGCACGCGCGCGCCTTCCCGGCCGCGTAGCTGCTGCATGGTCAACCCGCTCGTGTCTTCGCCGGGGAACCGCATCGCATACATCTCGCGGGCGACCCGCAGCCGTGACGCGCGGTTGGACACCAGTTCCGCTTGCCGTTCCAACAGCCGCGACGAGCGGGCCAGCGTGCGGCCGTGGGCGTAGTAGCGCACACCGTGTTCGCCGACCCAGACCGCCGTGGAACCGCTCTCGGCGAGCAGGACCATCGCCTGTTGGCTGACGTTGGTTCCCGGCCCGAGCAGGAGGGCGCCCAAGGTCGCGGCCGGGATGTGCACGGTTCCCCTGGCGTCGCGGGCCGTGATCGCGTTGGCGTCGCGGTGGACGACGCAGTGTTCCAAGTAGACGAACGTCAGCCGGTCCTGCGCGCGGGCGAGCTGCGAGATCGGAACCGGCTTGGCGCCGGGAATCTCGGCCACGGCTACACCGGCTTTGCCAGCGTGAGCAAGCCGCAGCCGTAGCCTTTGGCAGGCCCGATGCCGTGGGTCAGCGCGACGCGGAGAGCTTGGGGGTCGGTGACTTCGAGCCGTCCCTCGAACACCGCTGTGGCCAGTGTGACGGTGCTGCCCTGCCGGGTGAACCGCCACGTGCGGCGGCCGCGCACCGCCACGTCCGGCTCCTTGTGCACGCCGACTGGGACCGTGAAGCCGTTGCGCTCGGCCCGATTCAGCAGCCAGGCGGTCTGCTGGGCCACGGTGACATGCCCGAACCGCTGCGTTCGGGGTGAATCCGCGGTCTTCGGCCTGCTGGCGACTGGGTTCGAGGTGAGTCGGAATGCCCAGACGGCGCCGACTTCCAGTGAGTCGAGCAGACAGGTGTAGTCGCGTGTTTCCCAGCCTTGGGTCGCGGGCCAGCCCGCGCTTTCGACCAGGTGGGTCAAGTCCGGCTTGTATGGGCTGACCAGGTAGAGCAGCGTCTGGTGTTCCCGTTGGTCCACCCGCCACAGCAGGCGGCCCTGGTCGGTGCCCGTTCGCTGGTGGGCGGGGAAGCCCGCGAGGACGGCGGCGTGCATCCGTTGCGGCGATGCCAGCAACTCCCGCGCGCCCCGTCGAGCCATGTTGATCTCGAAGCGTGTCAGGTACATCAGTTCCCATCCCCCAACGGGCCCATGGGGTCGTGCGGGTCCGGACCAGGGGTGAATCCGCCGTCATAAGCCGGATTCGGCACAGTCACCCGGCCGTGAATGATCGAGCGCCAGCCGTATTCACGTCTGCGCGGGTCGAAGCTGATCGGTTCGTCGCGCACCACGTCGCTGCCCGGTGTGCCCGGCGGGCAGTCGATCACCGTGGCCAGCCGGACGTGGTGATCCGCGTGCGCGCGCTGCGTCCACTTGGCCGCCAGCCATGGCGTCTTGCTGAGCACCTGCTCCACTCCGCCCTCATACAGCTCGTAGTCCAGCCTGCCCACCGGAGGGCAGGAGCGGCGACCGAGAAACAAGGGGAACACCGGTCGACGCAGCGCTTCGCGCAACCCCTCCACCAGGGCGGCCTCGCCTTCGACCGCGACCGCGAACACGGCGTCGGCCAGGTAGAACCGGTACGACAACGGCATCGACTGGGAGCCGTCCCTGGTGCGGGCGGTCTGGAAGTCACGCTCGACCCGGCCGGGCTGGTCCACCCGCACGCCGACGCGCAGGCCGACCAGATCCTCGATCGGGTCCACCCGGCTCCGCCCCTGCGCGGCGGCCAGCAATCCGATGACCCCGCTCTTGCTCGGCATCCGATCGGTGTTGCGGCGCACGAACCGGCTGCTGGTTCCCCAGGACTGCATCGGCGCCGCGAACCGGAGCAGCAGCACGGTCACGGCGCGACCGCCAACCGTTCGGTGACCATCGCGCCGAGGGAGCGGACCGTGGCGTCGAAGGTGGACCGCTCGCCGAACACGGCCAGCGGCGCGACTTTCTCGCCGACACCGAAACTCCACGCCGCCACCGGGCGCTCATCGAAGGCGAGGTGCACCTCACGGCCGTGGTCCGCCAGCCGCGCGACCGCCGCCGCGATTCGGCCGCCGGGGACTTTGTCCGCGATGGCGTCCTCGAACGCGCCGACCAGGTTGATCGACTGCGACTCGCGGGCGAAGACCAGCACCGCGTCCGGCAGCGTCCGGTTGGCGAAGGTGTTCTGCTTCCCGGTCGGCATACTCGACACGAACGCGCGCACGAACGCCTCGACGGCCCGCCGAGTCGCCTCCGCGTCGCCCAGGTTCTCGTGCAGCCGGTCCACGTCGACGGTGGCGTAGCGGTACAGGGTGGACGAGTTGAACTCGACCGTGCCGATCATCCCCGCCCCCGCGTCCTCCTCGTCGTCGTCGTTCTTGTGGTCGTCCACCGCGGTGAAGAAGTCGTACTCGTTCGACACCGCGTGCACGCTCAGCGCGTGCGCCACCTGCGCCGCGGCTTCGACGTTGAGGTCGGTCGTGTCCGCGACCATCCGCCCGAACAGCGACACGTCGACCGAGTGCTCCTGGTCGGCCCGCGCTTTCGCCGCGCTTTTGTCGATGGACAGCTTGCCCTCGCCCGCGTCTTGGGCGGCGTTGATGGCGAGTTCGGCCAGTCCGGACACCTGCCGGTTGCTGAGGAACAGCAGGTAGCCCGCCTCGTCCGGCTCACCGGCTTTGCGCGCGGGCTTGATCTTGATGCCCGCCGCGTCCAACACCGCTTTGGCCAGCTCCGCCGAGCGCTCGCCGAACGGGGGATTCTGCTTGGTGATCTCCTCCTGCAGCAGCTCCACGACCCGCTTGGTGCGCACCCCGAGTTCTTCTCGGTCGAGCAGCGAGTCGAACGCGTCCCGGGTGGCGCGCTTCCATGCCTGGCTGGAGACCCTCGCCCGCCGTTTTCCGCCATATACAGCGGACTTGGGGCTGCCGGTGTCGTCGCGGTTCAGATTGCTGGGCGGCACGGTCTGGATCACGTGCAGGTCGATGATGGTGCGGGGCATGATTTCCTCTCAGGAAGTGGGGTTCTTGGTGGAGGCGACCGCGTGGAAGTCCCGGCCCCACACGCGGCGCACGATGGTCGGGCCCCCGGGCTCCTGCCACCGCACCAGCTGCGCGGCGAGCAGCCCGTAGTCCAGGGAGATCTGCGCGCCACGCATCAGCTGGACCATTCCGCGCAGGTGGTGGGTCAGCTCGTCCAGTTCGTCGGCGGAGCCGAGCAGGGCGAATCGGCGGGACACCGCCGTGTCCTTGCCTTTGTCCGGCGCGAGTCCGCGCACGGCTTGGCCGAACCGGCGTCCCTTCTCGTGCATCCGCCGGGGCTGGGACTGCTGGTGCGTGGCGTAGAGCGTCATCGCGATGTGCGCGGCCACTTCGAGTGGGGTGGCCTCGTCGTGGGTGGGATCGCCGACGAACTCGGCGGCCAGCGTGTATTCGAGGATGTCCGGGACGCTGCCCGCCGGTTTGCCCACGCCGCGTCGGAGCCGGGCCAATCCGGCGACGCCCGCGGGTCGGTTGGCGAGGTAGTTCGCCTGGAACGAGCCGATGCGCTTGCTCACGATGTCGCGCACCACCTCGGCGTTCGTCTTGGTCGAGGCTGACACGGTGTGCCCTTTCTGAATCGTCACGTGATGTCCGGATACGCCAGTCGAAACGCCTCGCGCAGCTCGCGGCGAAACCAGATGTCGGCGTGGCTTGAGGTGACGAGCCGGTTCTTCACCATGCGTCCGGTCCACGACGACGGCGAGGCCCTGTCCAAGAGGTCTTGGCCAAGCCCGCGAATCACCTGGTCGGCGAGTCGGTGCCAGAGGCCCTGTTGCTCGATCGCGTCGGAGTTCGGGCCGAGTCTGCTCACCCAGTCCCGAAACAGCCCGTCGAGTTCGGCGTAGGCCGATTCCTTGGCCCGCTCCCGGGCTCCGTCCGGATCGCCCCCGCTCGCCGTCGTCAGGTTCGCCGCGAGCGATCCCAACGCCTTCGCGCCGTTCTCGGCCGCTTCGACGCACGACAGGACTTTTCCCCGCAACTCCACCGCGGACTGGCTGAGCAGGATCGATTGGATGGAGAGCGCGTCATCGACGATCTCGGCGGTAGTGGAGCTCTGACTGCCGTAGGTCATGCCGATCGTGCGCAGTCGGATGGGAAAGTCCGGCCCGATCACGTCTTCGCCGAGCAGCGCCAGCCACTTGAGCACGGCAGGCGCCAGCCTGGCGCTGGCTTCCGAGCTCTGTCCGACCGCGGCGGCCTGCGGAAGCAGAGCCTGCAAGCCGCGCCAGATGGCCCGTTCGGGATCATGCTCCAGTGGCATGTAGACAGTCGGTTCGCGCAGCTTCTTCTCCTGCGCCTGGCTGCGCCGCCACGCGGAGTGCGGCTCGAAGCGGAACTTGTTCTGCGGCGTGATCCGATCGCCGTTGCAGACCAGCACACCGACCACCTTGTCGCCTTGCGGGGCCAGCCGGATTCGCCTGCTCTGCCAAGTGAACAGGTCGACCGGCCCGGTCGGCGCCCGTCCATCCGGGTCTTCGACGCCCGCGGCTACCGGCTCACGCCGCCAGGCGGGGCGGTCGATGTCGGCGTCGGCCGCCGTGAGGTCGAAATCGCGCGCGATGAGGTTGAGCAGCAGCGTTTCCCGCAGGTTCGCTCCCTCGGGGAGCACCCCGCCCAGGTAGCCGGACCAACCGGTGCCGATCGGGTAGCCCTTGCCGCCCTTGACTCGGTCGTCGCCGACCGCGCCGGACTTGATGCCGGACGGGTCGAACGCGTGGCAGTGCACCACCCACCGCGCGGCCTCGGCGAAGGTCAGCACTTGGTCCGAGCCGAGGCGGGTGGAGAAAAACGGCTTTCCGTTGGGAATGTCCGCGATGATCTTGTCCAGCCCGGAGACTTCGCCTTTCGCTGTGCGGAGTCCGGCGACCTGGAGGAACGGCGTCCGCGGGTGGAACAGGTCGAAACGGTCCCGGCAGCGGTCCAGATACGCCGCGATGTCCTCGACGGGCAGGTCGGCCGCGCTCCACAGCTCGATCCACTCATCGAGGTCTTGTGGGCCTTCGGTCACGTCGTGCAACACGGCCAGCAGCATTCGCGTCAACGCGAAAACCTGGGTGGGTACTTCGCCGACGAGCCCGGTCAGGTCGCCCGCCTGACGGAAGGTCTCCAGCAGGGACAGCTCGGTCACGCTGCCGTCGAGTCGACGGACCAGCAGCCACGGCTGGTCGATCAGGTCGAAGGAGTGGGGGTCAGATTCGGTCATGCAGCAGTCCTCGGCGGATGTCGTAGGTCAAGTGGAATCCGTGCAGGACAGTGGTGCGGTCCAGGTCGAGCACGAGGACGAGTTGCCCCTTGAGCAGGTGGGTCTGCTCGAAGCTGATGATCCGCTCGCGTTCCAGTTCGGCGATCACTTGGTCGATCACGCCGGGGTGGCACAGCGCGGGTGGCAGCCGCAGCGCGCAGGCCGCGATCACTCGCGCCTGCTGGTGCGACACCGGCTGGTCGAGGGGGATCTGTTCGCCTCCGCCCTCGATCCAGTCCGGGGTGAGCAGACCGCCGTCCTGGTCTCGCTGGACGACCAGGACCTCAAGCGACTCGCCACCGTCGCGGACCTGGGCGAGTCCCTTCGGACCGTCGTCCACGTCGCCGACCCCGGCGCTGAGCCAGCCGATCAGATTGCCCGCCCCGGTGGCTTTGCCCAGGAGGAAGTTCTGCGCGTTCTCCGTGCGCTTGCGGGATTTGGCGGCCGCGGCGTCGGCCGCGGCGGCCATCGCGGGCTGCCAGGTGGCGGGGCCGAGAGGCGCATCGTCGTAGGCGGCTTCGACCAGCGGCGCGATGTCGTGCGGCAGCTTGATCTTCGTTCGTGCGGTGAGCAGCGCGGCGGACCTCAGCAGCGTGTGTTCGCCGTAGACGGCCCGCGAGCCCCGCACCGCCGTCACCGGCGCCGCGGTCCAGTCCGCCACACCGACTAGAGCGCAGCGCGGGAGGCGGACCGGGGAAGGCCGATCGCGGTCGTGCCGGTGCAGTCGGCCGAGTCGTTGCAGCACCAAGTCGGCTGGTGCGAGATCGGTGACCATCAGGTCGAAGTCGACGTCAAGGGACTGTTCGACAACCTGTGAGGCGACGACGATATGCCGGGCGGGCCGGTGGGTGTCCGCGGTGGGGGGACCGAACTCGCGGACCAGGTCCCGGTCGAGTCGCGCGCGGTCGCAAGCCAGGAATCGGGAGTGGTTGACGGTGACGTCTTCCTCGCCGAACTCCTGTGTCAGTCGATCGGCGGTTTCCTGAACTCGGCTGACCGTGTTGCGCACGACCACCGCGCACCCGCCTTCGGCCAAGCACAGGTGGAGGTACGCCACCAGTGTGTCGAGGTCGTCGGGCAGGTGGTCGATGCTGACCTCGGTGCCCGCGGGTGGAAGGTCAAGCACCTGAGGCTTGACGCCCCCGGATCCGACGACCACCGGATAGCCCAAGTCTTCGTTTGTCGCCGAGGACAGCGCGCCGCTTCCCGAGTCGTAGGCGTGCAACAGTTCCGCACGCCGTCGGTTCGGCAGGGTCGCCGAAAGCAGGACCACCGGGACCCCGTACGCGCCCAGCCAGTGCAGCGTCCGGTGCAGATACTGGGACATGTAGACGTCGTAGGCGTGCGCCTCGTCGATGATCACGACTTTCCCGGCCAGGCCCAGGTGCCGCAGCATGACGTGCCTGCTCTTGAGCGCGGAGAAGAGCGCCTGGTCGATCGTGCCGACCACGAACAACGCCAGACCGGACTTCTTGCTCCCGCTGAGCCATTGGTGCGCGATCAAGGCGCCGAGGTCGTCGTCGCCGATCTTCGCGAACCGCGACTTCCGGACGAGCCCGGCGTACCGGTCGTTGAGGTGGGCCTTGCCGTGCGCGAGGCTCACCGAAACCGGACGGTCGTCGGCGCGGCCGGGCAGCACTTCCAGCCAGTCATGAATGCGGCTGAACATCGCGTCCGAGGTCGCCCGGGTCGGCAGCGCGAGGAAACAGCCGTCCGCCCCGGACACGTGCGCGAGCTGCTCGGCGGCCATCAGTGCGGCCTCGGTCTTGCCCGTGCCCATCGGCGCCTCGATGATGATCAGACCCGGCGTGGTCTGCGCCCGAGCCGTGTCCACGGCGGCGACCTGCACCGGTCGGACGGCCCCGGTCGGACGGCGGAACCGGTCCCGGAACACCTGGTCCAAGTCCTCGCCGAGGGGCTGGGCGGCCCAGCGCGGCGGGAAATCGAGCTGTTTCCACGCCTGTCGCAGACGTTCCGCGGTTTCGTCGTCGTCCGGTGGCGGCGGTGGCTCGGCGAGCGTGGCGATAGGCCGCAGGGGGAACAGGTCGGTGTTGGAGGCGATCCAGTCGGCGACGATCACGATGGCGGTGAGAAGCACCTGAGCGGGTTTGCCGAGCACGACGTCCCGGTACGTCGCGAGCGCGTCCCGGCCGCCGATCCCGGTCGTGGCGCGTTCCAGGAGGTGGGCTCGCACCTCGGCCCATGGTCCCGTGCCGATGAGGTCGGGATGGCCGCGAAGCCAGGACGGCTCGGTCTGCTCAGGAGGCACACCGTGGTGGCTGCCGACGATCGCCCCCAACTGCCTGGCCCCATGCCGCTTCGCGAAACCCATCTCCTCGACCAGCCAGTCCTGCACCACACAGTGACCGACCAGAGCATGTTTCGCCCTCCGCCGATCCGGGTTATCGGCGACTCGCGGTGAAGCGACAAGACCGTGCTGTGCCATGTGATCGAACAGTGCCGACACCTGCACGGCGAACGCAGGCGAGGCTTTGCCGACGTCGTGGACCCCCGCCAACCAGCAGGCGAGCTTCCGCACCCCAGCCGAACCATCCGGAAGATCACGCGCGATCCGCGCGATCACCTGGGGCGACAACCAGTCATCGACCAGCCGACCCGCCACGGCGGCCGTGTCGTCAAGGTGCTGGTGCAACGGCAACCAGGCGACGACTGCGTTGTGTTCATCGCGGTCCGACTTGGCCCAGGCCGACAGCCAGGTGTTCCGGTTGAGCATGCACTCGCTTTCGATCGCGGTCGGCCGAGGCCTCTAGATCATTAGCATCTGCCGAGCGCGCGGGTCCGTTTCCAACGGACCACGAGATACCCCTGAATGGCCCAACCCGGGACGCCTTCGGACGGCTGAGGCAACAGTTCCGCAAGTGCGAAAGACATGCCCAACGGGGACATCCCAGTAGCCGACGAAACAGCCCGCGCCCGCAGGGACGAGGTGAGAGGAGCAGCCCCGCGTGCGCGGGGAAGACCTCGACGGGATGCACCCCCGCGACTGCACCATGCGGAACAGCCCCGCGTGCGCGGGGAAGACATCTGCCACACAGAAAGGGAGATTCCCTTGCCAGGAACAGCCCCGCGTGCGCGGGGAAGACTGATCATGATGCTCTGCGCGCTGGCAGGCGGCGGGAGCAGCCCTGCGTGCGCGGGGAAGACACTCGCTGACCTGGGAGTCTACCGGTTAGTAGCTGGTTCCAGCATCACTTCTGTCAGGTGGACGGTCGTCTCTGGGGTCTGATTGTGTCTGGTTGTCAACGGCCGGGGCAGCGCATCCGGGCTCAGGTGGGAGACGGGGGTCACCGGGCGTCAGGATGGCGTAAAAACGGCTGGTCGCCGCGTCAAGGGGTTGTCAGGTCCACTTAAGACGGGGTGGGGGCGGGGGCACGCTCTCGGGGGTCGGGCCGCCGGTGGGGTGGCTCGTGGAGAGAGGGAACCCATGGCCGACCTGGCCTACGCCGCCCTGCTGATCGGCGGTTTCCTGGTGCTCGCGCTGGCCCTGCGCGGGTTGGAGAAGCTGTGATCGAGAACGTCGTCGGGGGCGTTCTCGCTTTGGCGCTCATCGTGTATCTCTTCGTCGCGTTGATTCGGCCGGAGAAGTTCTGATGGCGGGTCTGCTGCAGGTGGCTCTGCTCCTGGTGGCGCTGGCGGTCGCTTACCGGCCGCTGGGGGACTACATGGCGCGGGTCTACTCGGACGAGAAGCACTGGCGGGTGGAGCGTTTCCTCTACCGGATCGTGCGGGTGGAGCCGAGGACGGAGCAGCACTGGAAGACCTACGCGTCCGCGGTGCTGGGGTTCTCGGCGGTGTCGGTGGTCTTCCTGTTTCTGTTGCAGCGGCTGCAAAGCCTGTTGCCGCTGGACTTGGGCAGGGGACCGGTGCCCACGGGCGTCGCGTTCAACACCGCCATCAGCTTCGTGACCAACACCAACTGGCAGTCCTATGTGCCCGAAGCGGTCATGGGGCACACGGTGCAGATGGTCGGGCTCACCGTGCAGAACTTCCTGTCCGCCGCGGTGGGCATGGCCGTCGCGGTCGGGCTGGTGCGGGGGTTCGCGCGGTCGGGGGCCGACCGGATCGGGAACTTCTGGGTCGATCTGGTGCGGGGCACGGTGCGGATTCTGCTGCCGCTTGCCTTTGTTTCCGCGATCGTGCTGGTCGGGCTGGGTGTGGTGATGAGCGTCAAGTCCGGAGTGGACGTGGTGAATCCGGACGGGTCCACGAGCACGATCGCGCTGGCCCCGGCGGCGAGCCAGGAGGCGATCAAGCAGCTCGGGACCAACGGCGGCGGCGTGTTCAACGCCAACTCCGCGCACCCGTTCGAGAACCCGGGCGCGTGGAGCAACCTGGTCGAGGTCTTCCTGATCCTGCTCATCCCCGTCTGTCTCACTAGGACGTTCGGCACGCTGGTCGGCAACCGGCGGCAGGGTTACGTCCTGCTGTCGGTCATGGGTGTGCTGTGGGGCGCCATGCTCGCGGTCATCTGGTGGGCCGAGGCGCACCCGAACGGGACCGCGGCGCTGCTCGCGGGCGGTGGCCTGGAAGGAAAGGAGCAGCGGTTCGGCATCGCCGGGTCCGCGTTGTTCGCCAACAGCACGACCGCGACGTCCACCGGCGCGGTCAACGCGATGCACGACAGCTTCAGCGGGCTCGGCGGCGGCGGGACGCTGCTCAACATGCTCTTCGGCGAGATGACGCCTGGCGGCGTCGGCTCCGGCCTCTACAGCATCCTGATCATGGCTGTGATCGCCATGTTCCTCGCCGGGCTGATGGTCGGGCGGACGCCGGAGTACCTGGGCAAGAAACTCGGCAGGCGCGAGATCACCTGCGCGGCGATCGCGATGCTGGCCATGCCGACCGTGGTCCTGCTCGGCGCGGGCGCTGCCCTGCTGCTGCCGGAGACCACCGCCGCGCTGAACAACCCGGGCGCGCACGGGCTGTCCGAAGTCCTCTACGCCTACGCGTCCGCGGGCAACAACAACGGCAGCGCGTTCGCCGGTATCACCGTGACCAGTGACTGGTTCCAGACGAGTTTGGGGCTGTGCATGCTGTTCGGCCGGTTCGTGCCGATTCTCGCCGTGCTGTGCCTGGCGGGTTCTGTTGCCGAGCAACGGAAAGTGCCGCAGACCGCGGGCACGCTGCCCACCACGGGACCGCTGTTCGCCACCATGCTGGGCGGGACCGTCGTTCTGGTCGCCGCCCTCACCTTCGTCCCGGCGCTCGCGCTCGGCCCGATCGCGGAGGCGTTGGCGTGACAGCCCTGACCGAGCCGAAGCGGGTGGGGGCTGGGGTGTTCGCGCCCCGGCAGTTGCTCACCTCGCTGCCGGACGCGCTGCGCAAGCTCGGCCCGCGCCACCAGGTGCGCAACCCGGTGCTGTTCGTGGTGTGGGCGGGTTCGGTGCTGGTCACCGTGTTCGCCGTGGCCGACCCGAGCGTGTTCTCCGTCGCGGTGGCCGTGTGGCTGTGGTTCACCGTGCTGTTTGCGAATCTGGCCGAGGCGGTCGCCGAGGGCCGGGGCAAGGCGCAGGCGGAGTCGTTGCGCCGCGCCAAACGCGACACCATGGCGCGGCGCGTCCTCGCCGACGGCGGCCAGGAAAGCGTGCCGGGGGCGGCGTTGCGCGTCGGCGACCTGGTGGTGGTCGAGGCGGGCGAGGTGATCCCGGGCGACGGCGACGTGGTCGAGGGCATCGCGACCGTGGACGAGTCGGCCATCACCGGCGAGTCGGCCCCGGTGATCCGCGAGTCCGGCGGCGACCGGTCCGCGGTGACCGGCGGCACCACCGTGCTGTCCGACCGGATCGTGGTGCGGATCGCGACCAAACCCGGTGAGTCCTTTGTGGATCGGATGATCGCGCTCGTGGAGGGCGCGCGGCGGCAGAAGACCCCGAACGAGGTCGCACTGACCATCCTGCTCGCCACCCTGACGATCATCTTCCTGCTCGCCGTCGTGGCGCTGCAACCGATGTCGACCTACTCCGGGGCGCGGCAGTCGGTGATCGTGCTGACCGCGCTGCTGGTCTGCCTGATCCCCACGACCATCGGCGCGCTGCTCTCGGCCATCGGCATCGCGGGCATGGACCGGCTAGTGCAGCGCAACGTCCTGGCCACCTCCGGTCGCGCCGTCGAGGCCGCGGGCGATGTGAGCACGCTGCTGCTGGACAAGACCGGCACCATCACCTTCGGCAACCGGCAGGCCACCGAGCTGATCCCGATCGGCGTCACCACCGTCCACGAACTGGCCGTCGCGGCGCGGCTGTCCAGCCTGGCCGACGAGACCCCGGAAGGCCGCAGCATCGTGGCCCTGTGCGCCAAGGAGCACGGGCTGCTCAAGGGGGCGACGGACCGGGAGCGGGCCGCGGCGTTCGTCCCGTTCACCGCGCAGACCCGGATGAGCGGCATCGACCTCGACGGCCGCCGGGTCCGCAAAGGCGCGGCGAGCGCGGTGCGGGAGTGGGTCGTCGGCCAGGGTGGGCTGGTGCCCGACGAGGTGCGCGAGGTGGTCGACCGGATCGGCGCCGAGGGCGGCACCCCGCTGGTGTGCGCGGAGGGCCGGATCGTCCGCGGCGTCATCCGACTGTCCGATGTGGTCAAACCCGGGATGCGGCAGCGGTTCGGCGAGCTGCGCGCCATGGGCATCAGGACGGTCATGATCACCGGCGACAACCCGCTGACGGCGCGCGCCATCGCCGAGGAGGCGGGCGTGGACGACTACCTCGCCGACGCCAAGCCCGAGGACAAGATGGCCCTGATCCGCGCCGAGCAGGAGGGCGGGCGGCTGGTCGCGATGACCGGCGACGGCACCAACGACGCGCCCGCGCTCGCCCAGGCCGACGTGGGGGTCGCGATGAACACCGGGACCATGGCCGCCAAGGAGGCGGGCAACATTGTCGACCTCGACTCCGACCCGACCAAGCTCATCGAGATAGTCGAGATCGGCAAGCAGTTGCTCATCACCCGCGGCGCGCTGACCACCTTCAGCATCGCCAACGACCTGGCGAAGTACTTCGCGATCCTGCCCGCGATGTTCGCCGCGGTGTACCCGCAGCTCGGCCAGCTCAACATCATGCGCCTGCACTCGCCGGACTCGGCGATCCTGTCCGCGGTGGTCTTCAACGCCCTGGTCATCGTGGGCCTGATCCCGCTGGCTCTGCGCGGCGTGCGCTACCGGCCATCGGGCGCCCAGTCGCTGCTGCGGCGCAACCTGCTGGTCTACGGCCTCGGCGGCATCGTGACCCCGTTCGCGGGCATCTGGCTCATCGACCTGCTCGTCCGACTGATCCCGGGGATGTGACATGAAACGACTGCTCACCCAAAGCATGGCGGGCCTGCGGGCGCTGCTCGCGCTCACTGTCCTCACCGGAATCCTCTACCCGTTCGCGGTGTGGACGGTCAGTCGGGCCCCGGGCCTGCGCGACAACGCCGAGGGCTCCATCGTCACCGTTGACGGCCGCCCGGTTGGATCCACGCTGATCGGCGTCGACCCGGTCGCCGCCGACCCGGCGAACGACCCGTGGTTCCACACCCGCCCCTCGGCGGGCTCGGCCGACCCGCTCGGCCCCGGCGACCCGTCGAACTCCGGCGGGTCCAACAAGGGCGCGGCGAACGACGACCTCAACGGCCGCATCCGCCGCCGTATCGAGCTGATCTCCCTGCGGGAGAACGTCGACCCCGCCCAGGTCCCGGTCGACGCGGTGACCGCGTCCGGCTCCGGCCTCGACCCGCACATCAGCCCCGCCTACGCCGAGATCCAGGTCCCGCGGGTGGCGCGGGCGAGCGGCCTGACTGAGGATCGGGTGCGGAGACTGGTGGCCGAGCACACCGACGGCCGCGCGCTGGGCTTCCTCGGCGAGCCGACCGTGACCGTGCTGAGCCTGAACCTGGCGGTCCAGGCCGCCAGATGAGCTGAGGGAGGACCGTGGGGCAACGGGCGGCGCGCCGCGGCGAGCTGCGCATCTATCTCGGCGCGGCGCCGGGCGTCGGCAAGACCTTCGCCATGCTCGGCGAGGCGCGCCGCCGGATCGAGCGCGGCACCGACGTCGTCGTCGGCCTGGTCGAGACGCACGGCCGGGCGAAGACCGCGGCGCTGCTGGACGGGCTGGAGACCGTGCCGCCCCGGCGCGTGGAGCACCGCGGGCACGTGTTCGCCGAGCTGGACCTCGACGCCGTGCTGGCCCGCGCGCCCCAGGTCGCCCTGGTTGACGAGCTCGCGCACACCAACGTGCCCGGCTCCCGCAACGCCAAGCGCTGGCAGGACGTCGCCGAGCTGCTCGACGCGGGCATCGACGTGCTCTCCACGGTCAACGTGCAGCACCTGGAGAGCCTCAACGACGTGGTGGAGCGCATCACCGGGGTGCCGCAGCAGGAGACGGTGCCCGACGAGGTGGTGCGCCGCGCCGAGCAGGTCGAGCTGGTCGACATCACCCCGGAGGCGCTGCGCCGCAGGCTCGCGCACGGCAACGTCTACCCGGCCCGGCGGGTCGACGCCGCCCTGGCCAACTACTTCCGGCCCGGCAACCTGACCGCGCTGCGGGAACTGGCGCTGCTGTGGGTCGCCGACCAGGTGGACGTCGCGCTCCAGCGCTACCGGGCCGAGCAGAGCATCACCGACACCTGGGAAGCGCGTGAACGGGTCGTGGTGGCCATTACCGGCGGCCCGGAAAGCGAGACGCTGATCCGCCGGGGCAGGCGCATCGCCGCCCGCGCGGGCGCGGAGCTGCTGGTGCTCACGGTGCTGCGCGGCGACGGGCTGGCGGGCATCGCGCCGCAGGAGACCACCCGCTACCGCACCCTCGCCGAGGACGTCGGCGCCACGTTCCACTCGGTCGTCGGCGAGGACGTGCCGACCGCGATGCTGGACTTCGCCCGGGGCGTCAACGCGACCCAGCTCGTCATCGGGACCTCCCGCCGCTCCCGGCTGGCCCGGCTGTTCGATGAGGGCATCGGCGCGAGCGTCGTGCGCCGCTCGGGCCCGATCGACGTGCACATGGTCACCCACGAGCAGGCCAACAGCGGTGTGCGCGCCCCGGTCGGCCGCAGCCCGCACCGGCGGTCGCGGCGGATCGCGGGCTGGGTGCTCGCCGTCGTCGCGCCCGCGCTGGCGACCCTGGTCGGCGTGCTGCTGCGCGACGAGCTGACCCTGTCCACCGATGTGGTCGACTACGTCCTGGCCACCGTCGTGGTCGCGCTGGTCGGCGGACTGGGGCCCGCGCTGCTCGCCTCGGTGCTGTCGGCTCTGCTGCTCAACTGGTTCTTCACCCCGCCCCTGAACACCCTCACCATCGAGGCGCCGCAGAACGTGGTCACCCTGGTCGCCATGGTCGTCGTCGCGGTGCTGGTCGCCCTCGTGGTCGACCGGGCGGCCCGCCGCGCCGAGCAGGCCGCGCGCGCCCGCACCGAGGCGGCGCTGCTCGCCTCGTACGCGCGCACCGTCCTCACCCATCCCTACCCGCTGGCCCGGCTGCTGGAGAAGGTGCGGGAGAACTTCGCGCTGACCTCGGTGGCCCTGC
This sequence comes from Actinokineospora sp. NPDC051303, assembly GCF_055586285.1. Taxonomy (NCBI): domain Bacteria; kingdom Bacillati; phylum Actinomycetota; class Actinomycetes; order Pseudonocardiales; family Pseudonocardiaceae; genus Actinokineospora; species Actinokineospora sp. NPDC051303. Next base: position 101,600 of record NZ_JBVJIN010000022.1, on the reverse strand, counting down.
TGGAGCGCGTCGACGGCCAGTGGCAGCGGGTCGCCTGCGTCGGTCCCGGGCCGTGCGCCGAGCCGGACGAGGCCGACGTGGACATCCCGGTCACCCCGGAGGTCCACCTGTCCCTGCGCGGGCGCAGGCTGCCCGCCTCCGACCGGCGGGTGCTGGAGGCCGCGGCCGGGCAGGCGCTGCTGGCCCTGCGCCAGCAGCGGATGGCCGCCGAGGCCGACCTCGCCCGCCGCCGCGCGGAGACCACCGAGCTGCGCACCGCCCTGCTCTCCGCGGTCGGCCACGACCTGCGCACCCCGCTGACCTCGATCAAGGCCGCGGCGAGCAGCCTGCGCGCCACCGACATCGAGCTGTCCGAACAGGACACCGAGGAACTGCTCGCCACCGTGGAGGAGTCCGCCGACCGGCTCGCCGGGCTGGTGGACAACCTGCTCGACTCGTCCCGGCTGGCCACCGGCGCGGTCGCCCCGACCCTGCGCGCGGTCACCTTTGACGAGGCCGTCTCCCGGGCGCTGGCCGGGCTCGACGGCTGGTCCGCGGTGGAGCTGGACGTGGACGAGGACCTGCCGCCGGTGGTCGCCGACGCGGGCCTGCTGGAGCGGGTCATCGCCAACGTGGTCGACAACGCCCTGCGCCACGGCGGCCCGGACGTGGCGATCCGGGCGAGCGCGCACGCCGAGCGCGTCGAGCTGCGCGTGGTCGACCACGGCCCGGGCCTGCCCCGGGGCGCGGCGGAGACCGCGTTCGCGCCGTTCCAGCGGCTCGGCGACCGGGACGCCACCCCCGGCGTCGGGCTGGGACTGTCGGTGGCGAAGGGCTTCACCGAGGCGATGGGCGGCGACATCCGCGCCGAGGACACCCCCGGCGGCGGGCTCACCGTCGTCATCTCGTTGCCCCTATTCACTTCGGCTGGGGAGGCCGCACCGTGACCAGAGTGCTCGTCGTGGACGACGAACCGCAGATCGTGCGCGCGCTGCGGATCAACCTCGCCGCGCGCGGCTACGACGTGCTCACCGCGCACGACGGGGCAGCCGCCCTGCGCGCCGCCGCCGAGGGCCGCCCCGACGTCGTCGTCCTCGACCTGGGGCTGCCCGACATCGACGGGGCCGAGGTCATCGAGGGGCTGCGTGGGTGGACGGCGGTGCCGATCATCGTGCTGTCCGCCCGCACGGATAGCGGCGACAAGGTCCGCGCGCTCGACGCGGGCGCCGACGACTACGTCACCAAGCCGTTCGGGATGGACGAGTTGCTGGCCCGGCTGCGCGCCGCCGTCCGCCGGGGCGCGGCCGCCGCGCCCGGGGTGGAAGAGGCCGTGGTCGAGACGGCGTCGTTCACCGTCGACCTGGCGGCCAAGAAGGTCCACCGCGACGGCGCCGAGGTCCACCTGACGCCCACCGAGTGGGGGGTGCTGGAGGTCCTGGTCCGCAACCGGGGCCGCCTGGTCGCGCAGAAGCAGCTCTTGCAGGACGTGTGGGGACCGGCGTACGGGGCCGAGACGCACTACCTGCGGGTTTACCTGGCGCAACTGCGGCGCAAGCTGGAGCCGCAGCCGTCCCGGCCCCGGCACCTCATCACCGAAGCCGGGATGGGCTACCGGTTCGAGCTTTAGCGCCCGAAGAGCTGGGTCCAGTAGTAGCCGTCGGTGTCCATGCCGAGGCCCATGGTTTTCAGCTCGCAGTCGAGGATGTGCGCCCGGTGGCCCGCCGAGGCCATCCACGCGTCCATGACCTGCGCCGCGGTGCGCTGGCCGAACGCGATGTTCTCCGCGCCCGGGTTCGCGTAACCGGCGGCCAGGACGCGGTCGACGAACGTGCGCCCGTCGAGGCCGACGTGCGAGAAGTAGTCCCGGGCGGCCATGTCCGCGCTGTGCGTGCGCGCCGCGCGGTCGAGCCGGGCGTCCGGAGCCAGCGGCGCGCAGCCCGCGGCGGCCCGCTCCGCGTTGGTCAGCGCGAGCACCTGGGCGGCGACCGACTGGTCTGTGGACTCAGTGGATGCGGGGGACACCGTGGACGCGCTGGACACGGTGGTCGTCGGCGGGCTCAACGGGGGAGCGGACAGCGGCGCGCTCGACAGTGCGGGGGCCGTGGTCGGAGCCAGGGCGCTCATCCCGTTGCCCCGGGTCGGCGCCGTCGTGGGCCGGATCGGCTTTTGGGTGCGCGGCGGCGCGGGCGGCAGCAAGGGCTCTAGAGACGGCGGTGAACCCGCCGTGACCCGGTCAGGCGCGCCGACCACTGCCGGTGGCTCAGCAGCCAGGACAGAGCCGATCCCGGCCATGCCCGCTCCCACCGCGAGCGCCACCAGCACGGCGGGCAGCCAGCCGCCAGGTCCCCGACCAGGTGTCACGGCTCGGCAACGTAGCACCTTTCGGGTGAGATGTGGATCACATCACCGAGGGTGGTCTGCGCCTGGTGGTTCTACGAGGTGGGGGGCTCGTCGCTGGTAGTTGTCGTGGTGGTCGTCGTGGTCGTGGTAGTGATGACCGGCGGCTTCGTGGTGGTCACGACGGGAGGGCGGTCGGTCGTCGTCGGCCCGCCGCCAGCCGGGGGCGGCGGCGGAGTGGTCGTGGTGGTTGGGCGGGTTGTCTTCTTCGATGACGAGGTGGTCGTGGTCAGCGACGATTCCGCCGACTCCGACGACGACGTGGTGGCGGACTCGGTGCTCGACTCAGTGGTGGTCGGGTCGAGGCTGCTGGTCGCGGCCGGGCTGGACGTCGTGGTCCGCGTCTGGCTCACCTGCACCCGCTGGTTGCCAGGGGAGTTCGCGCCGTCGACGTCGCCGGTGGCCAGCGCGGCGACCGCGGCGAACACCGTGGACAGCACCACGCCCGCGACGCCGAGGATGGCGTAGGGCGCCCGGCGCAGACCGGGGCGGTCTGGTTCCGGCGGTGATTCCTCGACCCGGTCGTCTGGTTCGGACATGCAGGTCCTACCTCCCTGACTCGCCGAACTCCGGCGGCCACGACGGGCAAAATTACCAGGTGCCCCACCGGGGATCGGCGACGACGGCCGCACCTCACAGTCGGCGGGACCCGGGTCTGCGGCACGATAGGCGGGTGGCTGAGGTCTCCGGGGAGTCGAGAGCGGACGAGGTCCGGCTGACCGCGTGGGTGCGCGGCCAGGTCCAGGGCGTCGGCTTCCGCTGGTGGACCCGGGCCAGGGCGCTGGAACTGGGGCTCGCGGGCTGGGCGCGCAACACCGCGGACGGCCGCGTCGAGGTCGTCGCCGAGGGCGCCCGGGACCGGTGCGACCGGCTGCTGGCCGCGCTGCGCTCCGGCCGCACCCCGGGCGCGGTGGCCGCCGTGGTCGAGCAGTGGAGCCCAGCCAAGGGCGGGATCGACGGGTTCACCGAGCGGTGACCGGGATGACTGAACCGCGTGGACCCGGGAGGCGTAGAGCCTGACGTGGGGAGAACCCCGGAGCGGGACGACGAGTTCGTCCGCGAGCTCTACAGCCGTTACCGGCGGCCGCTGCTCGGCTATGTGCTGCGCGCGGTCGGCGGCGACCATCAGCGCGCCGAGGATGTCGTGCAGGAAACACTGTTGCGAGCATGGCGGAACGCCGACTCGCTGGAGGCCGAGAAAGCGGGGCCGTGGCTGTACACGGTCGCGAAGAACCTGGTGATCTCCGGGTACCGCAAGCAGAGCGCCCGGGTGGCCGAGGTCCCGATCGACGGTGACGACTGGCCGCGCGCTGGCGACGAGTTCGAGCAGGTGCTGCAGGGCTGGCAGGTCGCCGAGGCGATGCGGTCGCTCTCCCGCGACCACCGGGCGGTCATCGCCGAGCTGTTCTACCGCCGCCGCACGGTCGCCGAGGCCGCCCAGGTGCTCGGGGTGCCCCCGGGCACGGTCAAGTCGCGGTCGTTCTACGCGCTGCGCGCCCTGCGCGGCGCGCTGGAGGAACGGGGGGTGACCGAGCTGTGACCTGCAAGCACACCCTGTCCCTCGGCGCCTACCTGCTGGGGGCGCTGGACCCGGCCGAGCGCTCGGCGTTCGAGGCGCACCTGAGCGGCTGCGCGGCCTGCCGCGCGGAGCTGGTGCAGCTCGCTCCGCTGCCCGGCCTCCTGCACCGCATCTCGCCGGAGGACTTCGAGGACGGCGTCGAGGACATCCCCTTCGAGGTCACCGCCGCCGACCTCGCCGCGGCCGAGGGCTCCGCTCTCACCGACCCCGCCTTCTCGGACCCTGCCTTCACCGACCCTGCTTTCTCGGACCCGGCCTTCGACACGGAAGCGGAGCAGCGGCCCGTCGAGCAGGCGCCGGTCGTCCCCATCGCCGACCGGCGGAAGAAGCCGCGCCGCGGCTGGCTCATGGCCGCCGCCGCGGCCGTCGTCGTGGCGCTGTGCGTCGGCGGCGTCCTGGGCTACCAGGCGCTGCGCACCCCCGCCGCCCCGCAGCCGGTCGCGGTGAGCTGGTCGGCGACCGACGCGGCCAGCGGCGTGCGCGCCGACGTCGACCTCACCGACCGCGCCTGGGGCACCGAGGTTGCGATCCGCCTGCACGACGTGCCGCCCGGCAAGCCGTGCAAGCTGGTCGTGCGCGACCGCTACGGCAACCGCGAGATCGCGGGCTGGTGGGACACCGGCTACGCCCAGGGGGAGCGGATTCCCGGCAGCACGTCGATCGATCTGGCCAAGATCGCCCGCCTTGAGGTGGTCACCGACGACGACGTCGTCCTGGTGGACGTCCCCGCGCCGTCCTGACCCGACGCGCGGCCCACCTGCGCCGGACCCCGGGCGGCCACGGGTAGTCTCAGCCGGATAACGGCAGCTTTCGCCTCCCCGGAAGGGTCCCTGCCTCGTGCACCTCAAGAGTCTGACGCTGAAGGGGTTCAAGTCCTTCGCCTCGGCGACGACGCTGAAGTTCGAGCCAGGCATCACCTGTGTCGTGGGGCCCAACGGGTCCGGCAAGTCCAACGTGCTCGACGCGCTGCGCTGGGTCATGGGCGAGGGCAGCGCCAAGGGCCTGCGCGGCGGCAAGATGGAGGACGTCATCTTCGCGGGCACCTCCGGCCGCGCCGCGCTCGGCCGCGCCGAGGTGACTCTCACCATCGACAACGGCGACGGCGCGCTGCCCATCGAGTACGCCGAGGTCTCCATCACCCGCCGGATGTTCCGCGACGGGGCCAGCGAGTACGAGATCAACGGCCAGGGTTGCAGGCTCATGGACGTCCAGGAGCTGCTGTCGGACTCCGGCATCGGCCGCGAGATGCACGTGATCGTCGGGCAGGGGCAGCTCTCGGCGATCCTGGAGTCCAAGCCGGAGGAGCGCCGCGCGTTCATCGAGGAGGCCGCGGGCGTCCTCAAGCACCGCAAGCGCAAAGAGAAGGCCATCCGCAAGCTCGACGCGATGCAGGCCAACCTCACCCGCCTCAACGACCTCACCGCCGAGCTGCGCCGCCAGCTCAAGCCGCTGGGCAAGCAGGCCGAGATCGCGCGCCGGGCGCAGACCGTGCAGTCGGAGCTGCGCGACGCCCGGCTGCGGCTGCACGCCGACGACCTGGTCACCCAGCGCGCCGACATCGCCCGCGAGGAAGCCGACGAGGCCACCGCGCGGCGCAAGCGCTCGGAGGTGGAGCAGGCTCTGGAAATCTGCCAGTCGCGGCAGACCGAGCTGGAGGACCTGCTCTCGGTTGACGCGCCGAAGCTCGCCGCCGCCCAGGAGACCTGGTACCGGCTTTCCGCGCTGGAGGAGCGGCTGCGCGGCACGGTCCGGCTCGCCGTCGAGCGCGCCCGGCACCTGTCCGCCTCGGTCGAGGCTCCGCGCGGCGGCCGTGACCCCGACGAGTTGGACGAAGAGGCCGAGCACACCGCGATGCGGGAGGCGGAGCTGGGCGAGGCCGTCGCCGAAGCCCGCTACGCGCTTGCCGAGTCCACCGAGCGGCGCGCCGAGCTGGAGCGCATGGTCCAGGCCGCGGAGAAGGCGCACCTGGCCGCGGTCCGGGCCATCGCCGACCGCCGGGAGGGCCTGGCGCGGCTGGCCGGGCAGGTCGAGGCGCTGCGCAGCAAGACCAACGCCACCGCCGAGGAGATCGACCGGCTCTCGGTGGCCCTGAACGAGGCCAGCGAGCGCGCCGAGATCGCCGCGGAGGAACTGGCCGAGGCGCAGGCCGAGACCGGCGTGGAAGACACCGACGACGCGGGCCTGGCCGAGCGCCACCGGCACGCCGTCGAGGCCAACGACGCCGCCAAGGCCCGGGTCGAGGAACTGGTCCGGGCCGAGCGGCAGGCCGAGCGCGACATCGCGTCCTGGCGGGCCCGGGTCGACGCGCTGTCGCTGGGCCTGTCCCGCAAGGACGGCGCGGGCGCGCTGCTCGCCGCCGCCGACCGGCTGCCCGGACTGCTCGGGTCGGTCGCCGCCCTGCTCACTGTCGAGCCAGGCAACGAGGCGGCGCTCGCCGCCGCCCTGGGCCCGGTCGCCGACGCGGTGGCCGTTGCCGACCCGGACGGCGCCGTCGAGGCGCTGCGGATGCTGCGCGCGGGCGACGCGGGCCGCGCCGGGATGCTCGTCGGCGGACCGGCCGTCCCGCTCGACCGGGCGAGCTGGCCGCCGCTGCCGCCGACCGCCCGGTGGGCCGTCGACCTGGTGCGCGCGCCCGAGGCGCTGCTGCCCGCCGTGCACCGCGCCCTCGACCGGGTGGCCGTGGTCGAGAACCTGCCCGCCGCGAAGGCGCTGGTCGGCGAGCACCCTGAGCTGCGCGCGGTCACCCCCGAGGGCGACGTGCTCGGCGCGTACTGGGCGATCGGCGGCTCCGAGCGGGCGCAGAGCGTCATCGAGGTGCAGGCCGCCGTGGACGAGGCCAACGCCAAGCTCGCCGCCGCCGAACGGTCGCTGGAGCACTCGTCGGCCGCGCTGGAGGGCGCGCGGGCCGAGCAGCAGGCCCGCCGAACCGAGGTCGGCGCGGTCAAGGAGGCGATGAACGAGGCCAAGGTGCGCGCGGCGCGCTCGACGGAGCGGCTCAACCGGCTCCGGCAGGCGCTGCGCTCGGCCGAGGCCGAGGTGGAGCGCGCGGTCAACCAGCGCGCCAAGGTCGAGCAGGCCCGCGAAGAGGCGCTGACCAAGCTCGCCGACCTGGAAGAACGCCTGGCCGTCGTCCAGGAGGAGCCGCTGGAGTCCGAGCCGGACTCCGCCGAGCGCGACGAGTACACCGCCGCGCTGGCCTCGGCCCGCCAGGAGGAAATGGAGGCGCGGCTGGCGCTGCGCACCGCCGAGGAACGGCACCGGGCGTTGCAGGGCAAGGCCGACCAGCTCCGCCGCGCCGCCCGCGCCGAACGGGAGGCCCGCGAGCGCGCGTCCCGGGCGATGGCGGCCCGCAAGCGCGGAGCCACGATCGCCCAGGCGGTGGTCGAGGGCGGCGAGCTGGCGCTGGAACGCATCGCCCAGTCGCTGGCCCGCGCCGCGGAGGAACGCGACGTCGTGCAGGCCCAGCGCGCCGACCACGAGCGGGTGCTCGCCGACGTGCGCGGCAAGGTGCGCGAGCTGTCGACCGAGCTGGAGAAGCTGACCGACGCCGTGCACCGCGACGAGGTGCTGCGCGCCGAGCAGCGGCTGCGGCTGGAGCAGCTGGAGACCAAAATCGCCGAGTCGTTCGGCATCGGCCTGGACGACCTGGTGGCCGAGTACGGCCCGGACGTGCCGGTGCCGCCGAGCCCCGCCGAGTTGGCCGAGTACGAGCAGGCCAAGGAGCGCGGCGAGGACGTCAGCATGCCGCCGCCCACCCCGTACGACCGCGACACCCAGGCCCGCCGCGCCAAGCGAGCCGAACGCGACCTGGCGCAGCTCGGCAAGGTCAACCCGCTGGCGCTGGAGGAGTTCGCGGCGCTGGAGGAGCGCTACAAGTTCCTCTCCACCCAGCTCGAAGACCTCAAGGACACCCGCCGCGACCTGCTCACCGTCATCAAGGAGGTCGACGACAAGATCCTGGAGGTCTTCACCTCGGCCTACCACGACGTCGCCCGCGAGTTCGAGACCGTCTTCGACGTCCTGTTCCCCGGCGGCGAAGGCCGGATGATCCTCACCGAGCCGGACGACATGCTCGCCACCGGCGTCGATGTCGAGGCCCGCCCGCCCGGCAAGAAGGTCAAGCGCCTGTCGCTGCTTTCCGGCGGGGAGAAGTCCCTGGTCGCGGTGGCGATGCTGGTCGCGATCTTCCGCGCCCGCCCCTCGCCGTTCTACGTGATGGACGAGGTCGAGGCCGCGCTGGACGACACGAACATGCGGCGGCTGATCGGCCTGCTTGAGCAGCTTCGGGCCAGCTCCCAGCTGATCATCATCACCCACCAGAAGCCGACGATGGAGATCGCCGACGCCCTCTACGGCGTCAGCATGCGCGGCGACGGCATCACCCAGGTGATCTCCCAGCGCCTCCAGCGCGCCGACCGCGACCCGGTGGGCCCCCGGATCTCCCCGCACCGCAAACCCGCCGAAAAGCCCGCCGACGCGGCCGAGACCGACTCGGACGAGGACGCCGAGGCGACCGCGCCGGACGCCGCGGAAGCCAGGCCGGTGACGGACGACGGTGCCGCGGAAGCCGAGTCGTCGGCCGGGCAGGCAGCGGAAGCCGCGCCCGCGGTCGAGCCGGTGGCGGCGTCTTCGGAAGCCGAGCCTTCGGCCCAGCCGCCAGCCGCCGACTGACCGCGGGTGCGGCTCAGCCCGCAGGGATGTCGGCGGCCAGCAGGTCCTGGTACTCGGGGTGCTTGTCGATCCAGCCCTTCAGGAACGGGCAGTAGGGCCGCACGGTGTGCCCCTTGGCCCGGATGTCGTCCAGGACGGCCCGGGCCAGCACCCCGCCGACGCCGCGGCCCTCGAACTCCTCGGTCACCTGGGTGTGCATGAGCGCGACCGACCCGTCCAGCCGGTTGTACTGGACGTAACCGGCCAGCCTGCCCTCGTGCCAGCCCTCGTACTGGCTTTTGGCCTGCTCGTCGCGCAGGTCGAGCGACGCCACCCTGTCCGCACTGCTCACCGGGTCTCCCTCCGTCGTGTCCGCTCGTAATCCGCTCGCGCGGGGCCATCCCCAGAGTTCACGATTTCGGACATGTACGCCATCCGTCCCGCGACCACCGCGGATCAGCCCGCCGTCGTCGCCCTGCTCGTCCGGTTGCAGGCCGACCCCGAGCACCACATCGGCTACCACGGCGTGACCGCCGAGGAAGTGGCCGAGGAGTTCGGGCGGTTCGCCCCGGACTGGGTCTCGGGGGCGGTGCTCGGCACCGACGACACCGGCGCGGTGCGCGCGGTGCTGAGCGTGGACGCCGACGCGGAGACCGGCCGCGCGTGGCTGCACGGCCCGTTCGTGGACGTGCCCGCCACCCATCCTGCGGGCAGGCAGGTGTGGCACAACACCGCCGACGACCTGTTCGACGCCGCCCTGGCGCTGCCCCGCCTCAAGGGCATCGGCGATCTGGAGCTGTACGGGCACCGCCGCAACCGCAGGCTGGGCGATTTCGCCGCTCGGCAGGGCTTCTCGGCTGGCTCGGCGAGCCGGGTGTTCACCCTGACCGGCTCGGCGCTGCGGTCGGTGCTGGTGTCCGCTGTCGACGCCGGGGACGGCCCGCGCGTGCTCGGGGCGGATTCCGCTATCCGCGCGCAGGTAGTCGAGCTGCACGAGCGGTGTTTCCCGCAGCGCACCGTCAACGGCAGGCAGTTGGTCGACGGGGAGCGCGGGCACACCGTGGTCGTGCTGACCGGGGTCGACGGGCTGATCGGCTACGCGGCGGGCTTCGTCGCGGAGGAGGAGCTTTACGTGGACTACGTCGCCGTCGACCCGAACATGCGCGACGCCGGGGCGGGCCGGGCGCTGGTCCGGTCCCTGCTGCGCGCCCTCGCCGCCCGGCACGGCGCGCGGCAGCGGGCGGCGGCGGTGATCGCGCTGGGCAACGACGCCTCGGAGCGGATGTTCGCCGCCCTGGGCTTCGACCTGCACCTGGAGCTGGTCGGCTACCGCCGGAAATGAGGCTGGCCCACGCCCCTCTCACTCGTTAGGGTGACGACCCCAGTGTGATCATCCGCTTGCGAGGAGTGCCCGATGGCCGATGTCGACCGCCGCCGATTCCTCGCCGCCAGCGCCGCCGCGGCCGTCGTCGTGGCCTTCGACCCGGCGGGCCTGGGCTGGGTGACCCGGGCGGAAGCCGAGACCGGCGCGGGCGGCGTCGCGGTCCCCGGCCTCGACGGCGAACTGGTGACCGACGACGCCGCGCTCGCCGAGGCGGCCGAGGACTACGGGCAGATCGCGCACCGCAGGCCGCGCGCGGTGCTGCGGCCGGGGTCGGTCGAGGACATCGAGCGGATCGTGCGGTTCGCCACCGCGCACGGCGTCGCCGTCGCCATGCGCGGGCAGGCCCACTCCACCTTCGGGCAGGCGCAGGCCCCGGCGGGCGTGGTGATCGACTCCCGCACCCTGGCCGAGATCCACGAGCTGACCCCGCGCGGCGCGGTCGTGGACGCGGGCGTCACCTGGCTCGACCTGTTCCGCGCCGCGACCGCCGCTGGCCTCACCCCACCGGTCGCCACCGACTACCTGGGCCTGTCGGTCGGCGGCACGCTGTCGGTGGGCGGGGTCGGCGGCGCCAGCGCGCACCACGGCTTCCAGGTCGACAACGTGCTGGAACTCGACGTCGTGACCGGCGAGGGAAAGCGGGTGCGGTGCTCGCCGCGGGTGAACCGGGACTTGTTCGACGTCGTCCTCGGCGGCCTGGGCCAGTACGCGATCATCGTCCGGGCCACGATCCGGCTCGTCCCCGCCGAGACGACCGCCCGCGTCTACCGGCTCGGCTATTCCCGCCTGACCGACCTGACCAACGCCCAGCGGATAGCGCTAGCTGACGGCCGGTTCGACTACTTGGAAGGCCAGGTAGTGCCGACCGACAGCGGGTGGGGCTACCTGCTCGAAGGCGCCGTCTACCACTCAGGCGCCGACGCGCCGGACGCCGCCGAGATCCAGCGCGGCCTGCCCGCCCCGGACACCGCCGAGACCGCCGACCTGCCGTACTTCGACTGGCTGAACCGGATCTACGACCTGGTCGAGCAGCTCAAGGCGCTGAAGTTCCCCAGCCCGTGGCTCAACCTGCTCGCCACCCTCACCCCGGCCGACACCGGGGGCGGCCCGATCCTGCTCTACCCGATGCCGCGGTCACTGCTGACCCGCCCGCTGGTCGCCGTGCCCGACAGCGCTGTCGTCTTTCTCTTCGCGATCCTGCGCATGGTCGCCCCGCCTGACGAGACCACGGTCAGCAGGCTCTTGGCCGACAACCGCGCCGCGTATGACCGCGCTGTCGCGGTCGGCGGTAAGCAATACCCGATCAGCGCCATCCCCACCCGGCCCGAGGACTGGCCCGCGCACTACGGCGCCGAGTACCGCCGCGCCCGGCTCGCCAAGTCCCGCTTCGACCCGCGCGGCGTCCTCGCCCCCGAGCAAGGCGTCTTCGGCTAGCAGTGCCGCTTCACTGCCGTTTCGGCTCGTACCGCATCGCCACCGCGCCCGAGCCAAGCTCCAGTCGGCTTACGAGCCGCAGGTCGACCGGCTTCGACAGCCCCGCGAACAGCGTCGGTCCGTGGCCCGCGAGCCGGGGATGGACCACGATCTCGTACTCATCGATCAGTCCCAGCTCCGTCAGCGCCAACGGGAGCCGCACGCCGCCGACGAACAGTCCCTTGCCCGGCTCCTGCTTGAGCCGCCGAACGGCCTCGCCTAGATCCCCGCGCACCAGCTCGGCGTTCCAGTCGACCCGCTCCAGGGTGCTGGACACGACGTACTTCTTCGCCGCGTCGATCGTCCGGGCGAAGGGGTCCGTCCACTCAGGACGCGCTTCCGCCCGCGCGGACGGCCGGAACGCCGATTCCATCATCTCGTAGGTCACCCGGCCGAAGAGAAGGGCGTCGGCCCGCTTGAGGTTCTCGACCGCGTGCCGATGCAGCTCCTCGTCGGCGGGAATGCCGCGGTGATCGCAGCACCCGTCCAAGGTGACGTTGATGGAGTACCGCAGGGGGCGCATGTCGCCAGGCTATCGCCGACGCGGCGGATCGGCGGCGTGCCGGAGGGCGAGCAGCCCGCCCACGACCAGGGTCACCACCACGCCCAGCGGGGTGTACCAGGGGAAGGCCAGCGCCACCGAGTCGCCGGACGCCTTGGCGAAGTCGACCCCGAGGAACGCTCCGGTGCTCTTGCTGAACTTCAGCCCGAGGATCACGAACGCCATCACCGCGACCGTGGCCAGGAACGCGATGATCGCGTCCGTCTGCCGCGCCTTGCGCACTAAGAGCCCGAGCAGGAACGCGCCCAAGAGCGCGCCGTAGGTGTAACCGGTGATCGCCAACGCCGTCTCGACAATCGGGTTCTTGGTCGTGGTGAACAGGGACGCGAACACGATCAGCGCGCCCGCCCACACCACTGTCCACAGGCGACCCTGCCGCAGCAGTTCCCGGTCGGACAGCGGCCGCCGGACGACCCGCTGGTAGACGTCGGTGACCGTCGAGGACGCCAGCGCGCCCAGCGACGAGCTGAGCGCGGCGGCGAGGATGCCCGCGATCACGAACCCGGACAGGCCGCTGGGCAACTCGGTGACGATGAACGAGGCGAACAGCTCGTCGTTGGCCGTGAGCCCCAGGTCCTTGACCGGGTCGAGGCCGCGGTAGAACGCCCACAGCATCGTGCCAATGAGCAGGAACAGCGCGAACTGCGCGAGGACCACGACCCCGCTGGCGATGAGCGCCTTCTGGCTCGCCTTCACGTCGTTGCACGCCATCAGCCGCTGCACGATGAGCTGGTCCGCGCCGTGCGAGGCCATCGACAGCACCGCGCCGCCGAGAACAGCGGTCACGAAGGAGTACGGGTTGCTCAACGGCCCGCTGGTGAAGTCGAACAGCTGCGTCTTGCCCGCGTCCACCGCCGCCGTGAACCAGCCGTCAGGCAGCTTCCCGGAAAGCACCACGATCACCGCGACGCCGCCGAGGACGTACCAGAGCATCTGGATGGCGTCGACCCACACGACCGCGCGGACGCCGCCGAAGAACGTGTAGACCACCATCGCGACCCCGAGGACGGCCACGATCTGCCAGTACGCCGCGCTCACCCCGTACGCGGCGAGCACGACCTTGATCGGGATAGCGGTGGCGAACAGCCGCACCCCGTCCGCCAGCAGTCGGGTGAACAGGAACGTCACCGACGCCGTGCCCTGCAACCCCGCGCCGAACCGCTTGCCGAGGAAGTTGTAGGCGGTGGTCATGTCACCGGCGACATAGCGCGGCAAGAGCACGAACGACACGACTATCCGGCCCAGCACATAGCCAATGGCTAACTGGAGGTAGGTAAACGCGCCTAGATAGGCGACGGTAGGCACGCTGAGCACGGTCAACGTCGAGGTCTCCGCCGACACCACCGACAGGCAGGCGACCCACCAGGAGATCTTGCCCTCGCCGACGAAGTAGTCGCCAGCCGACTTCTGCCGACCGGCGATCAGCACGCCCAGCAGCGGCATGCCGACCAGGAACACCACGATGATCGCGAGGTCAAGGGCGCGCACGGTGGCCTCCAGCCGGTTCGGGGACATGGTCGACGATCCGCAGGCCGCGCACCGGACTGGGAACCGGGTCGGGCCAGCGCGCGGGGAAGCGGCCGGGGGTGATGCTGCCCAGCAGCCGCGGGCCGTCCGCCCCCGACGCCGGGTCCGCGGGCACACCGTGCCAGGTCAGGAAGCCGAGCAGGGCGGCGAGGTAGGCCTCCTTGGCCTCGGCGGGCAGCCCCAGCGCGTCGGTCGTGGTCAGCTCGGCGGGCGCCAGCGCCGAAGCCAGCGCGGCCATCAGGACCGGGTTGCGCACCCCGCCGCCGGAGGCCAGCACCCGGCGCACGCCGTGCGGGCGGCACACCCGCGCCACCGTCGTCGCGGTCAGCGCCACCAGGGTCGCCAGCAGGTCGGCGTCGCCGACGTCGGGGACGCGGGCGAGCGCGTCGGCGAGGTAGTGGGCGTGGAAGTGCTCCTTGCCGGTCGACTTCGGCGGCGGCGCGGCGTAGTACGGGTCGGTCAGCAGGATGTCGAGCAGGTCGTGGCGGACCGCGCCGCGGGCGGCCAACGCGCCGTCGGTGTCGCGGTCGGCGCCGGTGCGCAGCCGGGTGGCGGCGTCGAGCAGAGCGTTCGCCGGGCCGGTGTCGAAGGCGAGCGCGGGCAGGCTCGGAGCCAGGATCGTCACGTTGGCGATGCCGCCGAGGTTCAGCGCGGCGATCGTGGTGTCGGGGTCGGCGAGCAGCAGCCGGTCCAAGACGACCGCGAGCGGCGCGCCGTGCCCGCCCGCGGCCACGTCGCGGGCCCGCAGGTCGGCCACCACCGGCAGGCCGGTCGCCTCGGCGATCCACGCGGGCTGGCCCAGTTGCAGCGTCCCCCGGCACAGGCCCGCCTCGACCCAGTGGAACACCGTCTGCCCGAGCGAGGAGACCAGGTCCGCGCCGCCCGCGCCGATGGCGGCCACCGCCGCGACGGCGAACGCGTGCCCGACCTCGGTGTCGAGCCTGCACAGCCGCTCGGCGGTGCAGACGTTGGGCGGCAGCGCCGCCCGCAGGTCCGCGCCCAGCGACCCGGGGTAAGGGGTCTCGCGGTGGCGCACCGGGACCATCTCGATCACCCCGTCGCGCAGCCGCAGGTCGGCGACGGCGGCGTCCACGCCGTCCATCGACGTGCCGGAGATCAACCCGACCACTCGCTGCCAGCCCATGATCTGTGGTCTATTGCACAGTGGCGGCCCGCGCAAGGCTTGAGTTGGTTATTGACCAAGATTTACTCCACTTGGTTTGTCGTCCACTGCGCGCGGCGGCAAGCGGGGCGTTCGGCCGGGATGCGAGGATGGCCCGGTGTCGGACACCGTGATCGTCATCCTCGTCGTCGTCCTGGCGCTGCTGGTCGCCGCCCTGGTCACCGGGGTCGTGCTGGCCCGGCGCAGGCGGATCAGCCTTGGCGAGCCCAAGCCCGAGATCACCGAGAAGCCCAAGCCCAAGGGCGGCGGCTACCAGGCGGGCGGCGGCATCAGCCTCGCCCCCGGCGGGCCCAAGAACACCCCAGCCGCCCCGACAGTTCCAGCAGCTCCGACAGCGCCGCCGGTCCACCCGGCGGGCGAGCGCACCGAGGTCGACGGACAGCCCGGCGTCGGCGACGACGCCGCGGTCCCGCGCGACTCCGAGAAGCGCGGCATCGTCGACGTGACTCTCCCCGACGCCACCCTGTCCGGCGCCGCGCCGGGCGCCACCGAGGTCGCCGAGCCCGCGGCGGGCGAGCCGTCGACCGAGCCCGAGATCGCCGAACCCAGGACGGCCGAACCGGAGACCGAGCAGATCCCGGTCCAGGGGGAGCTGGAAACCGAGCGCATCCCCGTCCAGGCTGAACCGGAGACCGAGCGCATCCCCGCGCAGCGGGAACCGGAGCCCGTCGAGCCGATCGCGCCCACCTCGGGCCGGTTGGAGCGGCTGCGCGGCAGGCTCTCCCGCTCCCGGTCGACGCTGGGCCAAGGACTGCTCGGCCTGCTCGGCGCGGGCGACCTGGACGAGGACTCCTGGACCGACGTCGAGGACACCCTGCTGCTCGCCGACCTCGGCGCGGCCACCACCCAGGAGATCGTGATCCGGCTGCGCACCGAACTGGTCGCCCGCGGCGTGCGGACCGCCGAGCAGGCCCGTGCCCTGCTGCGCGAGGTGCTGATCGACGCGCTGCACCCGGAGATGGACCGCGCCGTCCGCGCCCTCCCGCACGGCGACGGCGCGGACCGGCAGCCCGCCGTGGTGCTGATCGCGGGCGTCAACGGCACCGGCAAGACGACCACGACGGGCAAGCTCGCCCGCGTCCTGGTCGCCGACGGCCGCACGGTCGTCCTCGGCGCGGCCGACACCTTCCGCGCCGCCGCCGCGGACCAGTTGCAGACCTGGGCCGACCGGGTGGGCGCCGAGGTCGTGCGCGGCAAGGAGGGCGCCGACCCCGCCGCCGTCGCGTTCGACGCGGTCAAGCGCGGCCGGGGCGCGGGCGTGGACGCCGTGCTGGTCGACACCGCGGGCAGGCTGCACACCAAGACCGGCCTGATGGACGAGCTGGGCAAGGTCAAGCGCGTGGTGGAGAAGCAGACCAAGGTGGACGAGGTGCTGCTCGTCCTCGACGCCACCACCGGGCAGAACGGCCTCACCCAGGCCCGGGTGTTCGGCGAGGTGGTCGACGTGTCCGGGATCGTGCTCACCAAGCTCGACGGCACCGCCAAGGGCGGCATCGTCTTCCAGGTCCAGCGCGAGCTTGGCGTCCCGGTGAAGCTGGTCGGCCTGGGCGAGGGCGCCGACGACCTGGCGCCGTTCGACCCGGCGGCTTTCGTTGACGCCCTGCTCGGCTGATCCCCGCCTGGTACCAAAACCGGCGGCAGGGGGCCACTATGGTCCCCATGGCCGAGATCGAGGTGCTGGGTGGGCCGGTCGAGCGGGGCGCGGAAATCCTCACCCCCGGCGCGCTGGCGTTCGTGGCGCGGCTGCACGCCGCTTTCGCCGACCGGCGCGCTGAGCTGCTGGCCGCCCGCGTCGAGCGCCGCGAGCGCGCCGCCCGGGACGGCGGGCTCGATTTCCTCCCCGAGACGCGCGAGGTCCGCGAGTCCGAGTGGCGGGTGGCACCGGCTCCGCCCGCCCTGGCCGATCGCCGGGTCGAGATCACCGGCCCCACCGAGCGCAAGATGGCGATCAACGCGCTCAACTCCGGCGCCCGCGTCTGGCTGGCCGACCTGGAGGACGCCAACACCCCGCACTGGCACAACGTCGTCTCCGGCCAGGTGAACCTCTACGACGCCGTGCGCGGCGAGATCGCGTTCACCTCACCCCAGGGCAAGCGCTACGCGCTGGACCCCCGGGTCCGCCCCGCCGTGATCGTCGTCCGCCCGCGCGGCTGGCACCTGGACGAGAAGCACATCCTGATCGACGGCAAGCGCGCGGTCGGCGCGCTGGTCGACTTCGGGCTGCACTTCTTCCACAACGCGCGGGCCGCCCTCGCCCGCGGCGCCGGGCCGTACTACTACCTGCCGAAGCTGGAGAGCCACCGGGAGGCGCGGCTGTGGGACGAGGTGTTCACCCACGCCCAGCGCGAACTCGGCATCCCGCGCGGGACCGTCCGCGCCACCGTGCTCATCGAGACCATCCCGGCCGCGTTCGAGATGGACGAGATCCTCTACGAGCTGCGCGACCACGCGTCGGGTCTTAACGCGGGCCGGTGGGACTACCTGTTCAGTCTTATCAAGTACTTCCGCGACGCCGGTTCGCGATACGTGCTGCCTGACCGCAACAGCGTGACCATGACCGCGCCGTTCATGCGCGCGTACACCGAGCTGCTGGTGAAGACCTGCCACCGCCGGGGCGCGTTCGCCATGGGCGGCATGGCCGCCTTCATCCCCAACCGCCGGGACCCGGAGGTCACCGCGCGGGCGCTGGCCAAGGTCCGGGAAGACAAGGGCCGCGAGGCGAACGACGGGTTCGACGGCTCGTGGGTCGCCCACCCCGACCTGGTCCCGGTGTGCCGGGAGATGTTCGACGCCGTGCTCGGCGACCGCCCCAACCAGCTCGACCGCCTGCGCGAGGACGTCTCGGTCGGGGCGGCCGACCTGCTCGACGTGGCCGCCATCCTCGGCAGGGCCACCGCGGAAGGACTGCGCGCGGCCGTTGACGTCGGCGTGCGGTACCTGGTCTCGTGGCTGTCGGGCAACGGCGCGGCGGCCATCCACAACCTGATGGAGGACGCCGCCACGGCCGAGATCTCCCGCTCCCAGATCTGGCAGTGGGCGCACAACGGGGTCGTCTTGGACACCGGCGACAAGGTCACCGCCGAACTGGTGCGCGCGGTCCTCGCGGATGTCCGCGCGTCCCTGACCGACCTTCCCCAGGACACGGTCAACACTGCCGTCGACCTCTTCGCGGACGTAGCGCTCGCCGACGACTATCCGGACTTCCTCACCATCCCCGCCTACGAGCGGATCTGACGTGCGGACGACCCTCGACGGCGCGCTGGTGACCGGGCTCTTGGCGGACCTGGCCGACTCGGACCGCGCCCGCGCCCGCCGCTACCCCGGGGAATCGCCTGACCGGCAGCCCGTGCACACCTGTTACGTCCCCGCCGACCGGCTCACCGACGACCTGCCCGCGCGGTGGGGCGCCGAGGCGCTGGCCGCGCTGGACGAGCACGCCCCCGACCCCGCCGCCCTCGCCGGGATCGTCGGCCTGCCCGTGCCGCTCGCCGCGACCGTGCACGACCGGGTGCGCGCGAAGCTGGCCGCGGAGCCCGTCGAGGACCTGCGGGTCGACTTCGAGGACGGCTACGGCGTCCGCGCCGACGACACCGAGGACGCCGACGCCGAGCGCGCCGCCCTGCTGCTGGGCACGTGGCCCCTGGCAAGCGCGGGAATCCGGATGAAGTCGTTCGACACCCCCGACCTGCTGCGCCGCGGCCTGCGCACCCTCGACATCGTGCTCACCGCCCTCGGCCGCGCGCCCGCGCTCACCTTCCCCAAGGTGACCGCGCCCGAGCAGGTCTCCGCGCTCGCGCAGGCGCTGGAGGTGCTGGAGAAACGGCTCGGCCTGGCCGAGGGGGCGCTGCGGTTCGAGATCCAGATTGAGACCACCCAGGCTGTCATCGACCACACCGGCCGGTTCGCCATCCCCGGTCTCATCGCCGCGGGCCAGGGCCGGGTGTGCGGCCTGCACTTCGGCACCTACGACTACACCGCGGCCTGCGGGCTCGGCGCCGCCCAGCAGCACCTCGCACACCCGGCCTGCGACTTCGCCCGGCACGCCATGCAGGTCGGCGCGGCGGGCACCGGCGTGCGCCTGTCCGACGGCTCGACCAACGTGCTCCCGGTGGGTGAGGCCGTCGCGCACGGGTGGCGCACGCACTACCGGCTGGTGCGGCGGTCGCTGGAGCACGGTTTCTTCCAGGGCTGGGACCTGCACCCGGCGCAGCTGGTCACCCGCTACGCCGCCGCGTACGCCTACCACTTGGAGTCCGCCGAGGCGAACGGCAGGCGGCTCGCCGCCTATGTCGCCCGGACCGGCGGCGCGGTCCTCGACGAGCCCGCCACCGCCGCCGCGCTCGCCCGGTCGCTGCGCCGGGCCGTCGACTGCGGCGCACTGAGCGCGGAAGAGGCCGCGGGCCACTCGGGGCTGAGCGTGGACGACCTGACCGCGTTGATCGAGCGCCGGAGGCCAGGCCCTGTCTCGAAGTGCTGGCACGCGCCAGCCGCGCCGGATGCGGCCCCTGACGGCACGGCCGCGACGCCCAAGGACAACACCGGTACGAGCGCCGCCGCGCCCGCACCGCCAGGAACCACCCCGATCACGACTGACCCGCACCGGCACTCCGAGACAGGGCCTGGCGAGTGACGGACCTGGTTTTCCGCGCGGCCCGGGTAATCACCGACCGCGAGACCGCGGCCTGCGTCCGCGTGCGCGCGGGTCGCATTGTCTCGGTAGACCCGTTCGACGCGCCGGTCGGCGACGCCCGCGTGATCGACCTGGCCGACGACGAGGTGCTGCTGCCCGGCCTGGTCGACACGCACGTGCACGTCAACGACCCCGGCCGCGCCGAGTGGGAGGGCTTCCCGAGCGCGACCGCCGCCGCTGCGGCGGGCGGGGTGACCACGATCGTGGACATGCCGCTCAACAGCGTCCCGCCGACCACGGACCTGCCCGCGCTGGCGGCCAAGCGCGCCGCGGCCCAGGGCCGGGCGCACGTGGACGTGGGGTTCTGGGGCGGCGCGGTCCCGGGAAACGCGGGGGAGCTGGCGGCGCTGCACGCGGCGGGCGTGTTCGGCTTCAAGTGCTTCCTGCTCGACTCCGGCGTCCCGGAGTTCGGCCACCTCGCCCCCACCGAGCTGCGCGAGCACCTGGGCGTGCTCGCGGGCCTGGGCGCGCTGCTGATCGCGCACGCCGAGGACGCGACCGCGATCACCGACCCGCCGCCCGGCCGCGCCTACGCGGATTTCCTCGCCTCCCGGCCGAGAGCGGCGGAGGACGCCGCGATCGGGCTGCTCATCGAGGCCGCCCGCGCCACCGGCGGCCGGGTCCACGTGGTCCATCTGTCCTCATCGGACGCCCTGCCGCTGATCGAGGCCGCCCGCCGCGACGGCGTGCGGCTGACCGTCGAGACCTGCCCGCACTACCTGTCCTTCGCCGCCGAAGACGTTCCCGACGGCGCGACCCAGTTCAAGTGCTGCCCGCCGATCCGCGAGGCCGCCAACCGCGACGCGCTGTGGCAGGGCCTGGTCGACGGCCTGATCGACATCGTGGTCAGCGACCACTCGCCCTGCACGCCGGAGCTCAAGCGCCCCGACACCGGCGACTTCGCCGCGGCCTGGGGCGGCATCGCGAGCCTGCAACTGGGGCTGCCCGCGGTCTGGACGGCCGCGCGCGACCGGGGGATCGGCCTGCCCGAGGTGGCCCGCTGGATGGCCGCCGGCCCGGCCGACCTGGTCGGCCTGCGCCGCAAAGGCCGCATCCGCCCCGGGAACGACGCGGACCTGTGTGTGTTCGCGCCCGACGAAGAGTTCACTGTGGACGCCGCGCGGCTGCGCCACCGCAACCCGGTCACCGCCTACCACGGCGCCCGCCTGCGCGGCGTCGTCCGGTCCACCTGGCTGCGCGGCGTCGAGGTGACCGGCGACGACCCGCGCGGCCGACTGCTGGAGAGGGGCCACGCGTGACCGAGCGAGCCTGGGTGAGCCTGCCGGACCTGGCCTCGCGCCGGTTCGGCGGGTCGGTGGTGTGGGCCAACGACGAGACCTTCGCCGAGCGGGAGAACCTGATCACCCCCGCCGCGCCCGGGTTCCGCCCGGCGACCTTCGGCCACAAGGGCCAGGTCTACGACGGCTGGGAGACCCGGCGGCGGCGCGAGCCCGGCGACGACCACGCCGTGATCCGGCTGGGCCTGCCCGGCCGCGTCCGTGGCGTCGTGGTGGACACCGCGTTCTTCACCGGCAACTACCCGCCCGCCTGCACTGTCTCGGCCTGCGCCGTGGCCGGATACCCGAGCCCGGACGAACTCCAGGCCGCGGAGTGGGACGTCCTGGTCGAGCACGCCGAACTCAAGGGCGACTCGCGCAACCTCTTCGACGTCACCGGTCCCCGCGCGCGGCGGCGCTACACCCACCTGCGGCTGACGATCCACCCGGACGGCGGCGTGGCCAGGCTGCGCGCGCACGGCGAGCCCGTGGCCGACCCGGCGCTGCTCGACCTGACCGCGCTGGACCTCGCCGCCCTGGAGAACGGCGGCCACATCGTCGGGTGCAGCAACATGTTCTACTCGACGCCCAGCAACCTGCTGGCCCCCGGGCAGGCCGCCGTCATGGGCGAGGGCTGGGAGACGGCCCGCCGACGCGACGGCGGCAACGACTGGGTGGTCGTGGCCCTCGCGGCCGCGGGCGTGGTGCGCTTCGCCGAACTCGACACCACGCACTTCAAGGGCAACGCCCCCGGCTGGGCGACCCTGACCGGCCACAACGCGACCGGCAGCGACAAGACGATCAGTGACCCCGACCTTGACGACCCTGGGGCCTGGTTTCCGCTGCTGCCCCGCACGCGCCTGCAACCGGACACCCGCCACCGCTTCCCGCTCACCGGCTCGCCGGAAACCACGCACGTGCGCCTCGACATCCACCCCGACGGCGGCATGGCCCGCCTCCGCCTGCACGGCGCGCTCACCGCGGCGGGCCAAGCGGATTTCCGCGCCCGTTTCACCGAGTCGAGTGAGAAATGAGCGCGGCCATCACAGAGCGCGCAGTCGGCGCATCCGTTCCGCTGGCGCCTGCCTAGGGCAGGAAACGCACTTCTCGCCGCCGGTCGCCGCGTAGATCAGGCAGCAGGACGCCCGCCGGACGATATTCCGCCCGCCAACGGAAACGAAACGCGGAACCGGCATCGGCCCGCTGGCCGCGACCAACTTCACCGCGTCGGCAGGCGTGCCACCCGCCCATAACACCCGGTTGGACAGCGAGTCACCCGCCACGGCCCACAGCGCGCGGCCCCGCGCTCCGGTTAACTCGGCAACACAGTCGATCGCCGACGACAGCACCGCCCGCAGCGCCGGACCGGGAGCTGGGCACACCGCGTCCGATCTGGCCGCCAGCAGTCGCCCATCCGGGTGCAGGTACAGCCGCGCCCGGGTGGGATCCAGCGCCAATC
Organism: Actinokineospora sp. NPDC051303; assembly: GCF_055586285.1. Classification (NCBI taxonomy): domain Bacteria; kingdom Bacillati; phylum Actinomycetota; class Actinomycetes; order Pseudonocardiales; family Pseudonocardiaceae; genus Actinokineospora; species Actinokineospora sp. NPDC051303. The sequence continues at coordinate 79,440 of NZ_JBVJIN010000022.1, read as the reverse complement.
CGGTCACCAGGAGTGACTCCACCGTCGGGGCCACCAGGACCGAACTCGCCGAGTACCACCACAGGACACCGAGGACGGTCTGGTCCCCGCACCGGTAGAGCCGCCCCGCCGCCGCGATCTGCGCCGCGACCCACCGGCGGTCGCCGAGCGCGTCCACCGAGGTCGGGGCCAGTCCCGCCGTGGCCGCGCCCGCGTGGTGGGGCAGCCTGGCGTCCAGGATCCGGTACACGTGCCGCACGTCGGTCATCGCGAAGTCAAGTTACAGGTGCGCTTCTGTAGTCGATCGTTCACGACCCGTGTAGGAAACATGTCTGTAACACGTCCTGGCCGGTAGTTCACCGGGCTGAAACCTGACACGCGATCCCGCGAAACAGGGCGGCTCGATGCTTCCCGGCAATCAACAGGTTCACGGGAGGACGATGTGAACGCAGGAGATACAGCCTGGGTGCTCGTGAGCGCGGCTCTTGTCATGCTCATGACCCCCGGCCTCGCATTCTTCTACGGTGGCATGGTGCGCGCTAAGAGCGTGCTCAACATGCTCATGATGAGCTTCATCTCTTTGGCCGTCGTGACGGTGCTGTGGGTGCTTTACGGCTACAGCCTCGCCTTCGGCAACGACCTCGGGGGCGGCCTGCTCGGCGGCCTCGACTTCACCGGGCTCAAGGGCACCGTCGGCGGCCTGTTCGGCACCGCGCCCGCCGACCCGAACGCGCCGTGGGTCGACGGCCACCAGATCCCGCACCTCGTTTTCCTCGTCTTCCAGCTGATGTTCGCGATCATCACGGCGGCGCTGATCTCCGGCGCCATCGCCGACCGCGCCAAGTTCTGGGCCTGGACGATCTTCATCGCGGTGTGGGCCACGATCGTGTACTTCCCGGTGGCGCACTGGGTGTTCAACTTCAACGGGACCACCGGCACCGACTTCGTCGGCGGCTGGATCGCCAACAAGCTCGGCGCGCTCGACTTCGCCGGTGGCACCGCGGTCCACATCAACGCGGGCGCCGCGGCGCTGGCCCTCGTCCTCGTCCTGGGCAAGCGCAAGGGCTGGCCGCGTGAGCCCATGCGTCCGCACAACCTGCCGTTCGTCCTGCTGGGCGCGGGTCTGCTGTGGTTCGGCTGGTACGGCTTCAACGCCGGTTCCGCCCTCGGCGCCGGTGACCTCGCGGGCGTGGCGTTCGTGACCACGACCGCGGCGACCGCGGCCGCGGTGCTCGGCTGGCTGATCGTGGAGCAGATCCGCGACGGCAAGCCCACCACCCTGGGCGCCGCTTCCGGCGCGGTCGCGGGCCTGGTCGCGATCACCCCGGCCGCGGGCTTCGTGACCCCGCTGGGCGCGCTGGCCATCGGCCTCATCGCGGGCGGCGTCTGCGCGCTGGCGGTCAGCCTCAAGTACAAGCTGGGCTACGACGACTCGCTCGACGTCGTCGGCGTCCACCTCGTCGGCGGCCTGATCGGCACCGTCTCGATCGGCTTCTTCGCCACCACCAGCGTGAACTCGCTGGGCAAGGACGGCTGGTTCTACGGCGGCGGCCTGGGTCTGCTGGGCAAGCAGGTGATCGCCGCGGTCGCGGTCATGGCCTACTCGTTCGTGCTTACGCTGATCATCGCCTTTATCATTCAGAAGACGATCGGCTTCCGGGTCTCCGCCGAAGCCGAGGCCACCGGCATCGACGAGGCGGAGCACGCCGAGAGCGGTTACGAGTTCTCCAGCCTCCGTGGCGGCGGCGTCACGGGCAAGACCGCCGACGTGCATGCCCAGAAGGTCTCCGCTAACGCAGGCAAGGAAGGCTGAGGTCATGAAGCTGGTTACGGCGATCATCAAGCCGTTCACCCTGGATGATGTGAAGGCCGCGCTGGAGCAGATCGGCGTGCTCGGCATGACCGTCAGCGAGGTCCAGGGCTACGGCAGGCAGAAGGGCCACACCGAGGTCTACCGGGGCGCTGAGTACTCGGTCGACTTCGTGCCGAAGATCCGCATCGAGGTCCTCGCCGACGACACCAACGGCGACAAGGTCGTGGACGCGGTTGTCGAGGCGGCCCGCACGGGCAAGATCGGCGACGGCAAGGTCTGGGTCACGCCGGTGGAGACCGTTGTCCGGGTTCGCACCGGAGAGCGCGGCACGGACGCGATCTAGCACATGACAAAGGGGGAACGCGGAACACCCGCAACCCCGACAGCGGCGGACCTGGTCCTCGCCCGCGACCGTTTGCTCGGCGCGGGCACGGGGGCCAGGTCCGGCCCGTCGGGGCACCGTTTGGGCCCGGCCGCCCTGCGGGAAGCGCTGGCCGACCTGCACGAGTTCTGGCTCACCGCGCACGCGGCGCAGGCCGGGGTCGGCGGTCGCGGCGAAGGGGTCGCCCTGCTGGCCGTCGGGGGGCTGGGCAGGCGGGAGCTGGTCCCGTTCTCGGATCTCGACCTGGTGCTGGTGCACGACGGCCGCAAAGCCGTCGACGGGATCGCCGAGAAGCTGTGGTACCCGCTGTGGAACTCCGGCGTGGGGCTGGACCACTCGGTGCGCACGGTCGGCGAGGCGCTCGACGTCGCGGCCAGCGACCTGCGCACCGCGATGGGCCTGCTCGACGCCCGGCACATGGCGGGCGACGCCGAGATCACCGTCCGGCTCGCCACCGCGGCCCGCGACCAGTGGCGGGTCGGGGTCCGCAAGCGGCTCGGCGAGCTGATCGAGTCCGTGCGCAAGCGCTGGCAGCGCGCGGGCGAGGTCGCGCACTGGGTCGAGCCGGACCTCAAGCACGGCCGAGGCGGCCTCCGCGACCTGGCGATCCTCGACGCGCTCGCGCTGGCGCAGCTCATCGACCGCCCCGGCGGCGAGGTCGCCCAGGCGCACACGCTGCTGCTCGACACCCGCACCGAGCTGCGCCGCATCGCCGGGCGCGCCCGCGACGTGCTCCGCCCGCAGGACGGTGACGAGATCGCCGCCGTCCTCGGCCTCGGCGACCGGTTCGCCCTCGCCCGCGCGCTGTCCGGCGCGGGCCGCGCGGTCGCCTACGCGCTGGACGTGGCCCTGCGCTCGACCGGCGCGGCCGCGCCCGCCCGCAAGGTGCTCGGCGTCCTGCGCCGGGCCCCGGAGCGCCGTCCGCTGGACGAGGGGGTGGTGCTGCACGGCGCCGAGGTCGCCCTCGCCCGCGACGCCGACCCCGGCAAGGACCCCGGCCTGCTGCTGCGCGTGGCCGCCGCCGCGGGCCGCACCGGCCACCCCATCGCCCCCGCCGCGCTGACCCGCCTCGGCGAGTCCGCCCCGGAGCCCAGGGCCCCGTGGCCCACGGAGGTCCGCCAGGACCTGGTGGCGCTGCTCGGCGCTGGCGAGGGCCTCACCGACGTGGTGGAGGCCCTCGACCGCACCGGCCTGTGGGCGCGGCTGTTCCCCGAGTGGGGCGCGGTCCGCGACCTCCCGCCGCGCGACGCGGCGCACGTGTGGACCGTCGACCGCCACCTTGTGCAGACCACGGTGAACGCCGCGCGCCTGGTGACCTCGGTGTCCCGCCCGGACCTGCTGCTCATCGGCGCGCTCCTGCACGACATCGGCAAGGGCCGCGACCAGGACCACTCGGTTGTCGGCGCCGCCCTGGCCACCCAGGTCGGCCACCGGCTCGGACTGTCCAAACAGGACGTGGACACCCTTTCCGCGATGGTTCGCCACCACCTCCTTCTCCCGCACACGGCCACCCGCCGCGACATCGAGGACGAGAACACCGTCCGCCGCGTCGTGGACACCGTCGACGGCGACCCGGTTCTGCTGGAACTGCTCCACGCCCTCACCGAGGCGGACTCGCTGGCCACCGGCCCCGGCGTCTGGACGGACTGGAAGGCCCGCCTCACCGCCGACCTGGTCGCCCGCTGCCGCACCGCGATGGCGGGCGGCCCCCTGCCGGAGCCGGTGCCCCTGGACGCGGCCCAACGCGCCCTCGCCGAGTCCACAGCGGCGTCCGGAAAACCGGACGTGCTGGTCGACACGGTGGACCGGCTGTCCACGGTCACCCTGGTCACCAAGGACCGCCCCGGCGTGCTGTCGCAGTCCGCGGGCGTGCTGGCCCTCAATTCCCTGGAGGTCCACGCCGCGACCGTCGCCACCCACCAGGGCGTCGCCGTCGGGGTGTTCTCGGTGACCCCCCGTTTCGGCTCCATGCCCGACCCGGCCCTCCTGCGCGAGCAGTACGCCCGAGTCATCGCCGGTTCCCTCCCCCTGGCCGAGAAACTGGCCGCCAAGGAACGCGACTACGGCGGCCGCGTCGAAGACGCCCCGGACCCCAAGGTCCTCTGGTTCGACCACGAGGCGGGCGGCCCCGACTCCGGCGCCGTGGTCCTGGAACTCCGCGCGGCGGACCGCATCGGCCTCCTGCACGGCGTCGCCGCCGCGTTGGAGAAGTGCGGCGTGGACGTGCTCTGGGCGCGGGTGGCCACCATGGGCGGCTCCGCGGTGGACTCGTTCGGCTTCGCCCCCGGAGCCACCGCGGGCTGGCGTCGAACAGTGGAGACAGCGGTCCTGCGCGCCAGCCGGTGAGGAAGGCCCCCGTGCCGGGTTGAGTAGTGCTACTCAGCCCCACTCACGGGCCATCACGCTGGGACCGCCCGGCTAACCAGGGCAATCTTTGTCCTGTCACGCCGAGCAGGGCGGACAGGGAACCCGGTTCGGGGGCCCGCCCGAACCGGGGGGTTGGGCGGATCAGCGGGAGAGGGACCGCCCTGCTCGGCGAGACAGCTGCCGGGAAGGGGCCCGTCGAGGGGTCGGGCCCCATCCTGGCGAACCACCGATCACGCGAGTCGCCCCGCCGGACCCGCGGGTCGCTCCTCGGCCGCCGCGAGTCGCCCCGTCGGTGCCCCAAGCCGCCCCACCACAAGCGCGGGGCGCTCCACCGGCGTCAGAAGTCGCTTCGCCGGTGCCTCAAGCCGAATCGCCGGTGGAGCGAGCCGCCCGGCCTGCGCCGCGAGTCGCTTCGCCGGGGCCACAAGACCACGCTGGACATCACCGCGCCGAAGACGACCACGGCAGGCGGCAGCCCGGTGAAGACCATGGCGAAGACCGCGATCGCGGCCGCGGCGATGAGCAGCGCGGCAGCGGGCGCCGCCAGCGGGCCCGCCTCCCGCTCCCTCGCCCCGATCCCGATCACCGTGCGTCTCCCCTGGTCGTAGTGGGTCTTTGAATCGAAGCTAGCACCGGGCGGAGACGGCCGTCGGAAGTTATCCACAGGCCGATCGGCGGAGGTCCGAGCGGTCGGGTTCCCCGGGCGACTACCCTCGACCAGTAGCCGCACCGCGTGCGGCCGTCCGACGACGACACCGCATGGCTGGAGTGCCGCACCCGTGTTCGACACCCTCTCCGATCGGCTCACCTCGGTCCTGCAGAACCTGCGGGGCAAGGGACGCCTGACCGACGCCGACATCGACGCCACCGCGCGCGAGATCCGGATCGCGCTGCTGGAGGCCGACGTCGCGCTGCCGGTCGTGCGCACGTTCATCGCGCGGATCAAGGAGCGCGCGAAGGGCGCGGAGGTCTCCGCCGCGCTGAATCCGGCGCAGCAGGTCGTCAAGATCGTGAACGAGGAGCTCATCGGCATCCTCGGCGGCGAGACCCGGCGGCTGAATCTGGCCAAGACCCCGCCCACGGTCATCATGCTCGCCGGTCTCCAGGGCGCCGGTAAGACGACGCTGGCGGGCAAGCTGGCCCGCTGGCTCAAGGGCCAGGGCCACGCGCCGATGCTGGTCGCCTGCGACCTCCAGCGCCCCAACGCCGTCACCCAGCTCCAGGTCGTCGCCGAGCGCGCGGGGGTGACCGTGTTCGCCCCGGAGCCGGGCAACGGCGTCGGCAACCCCGTGGACGTGGCCCGGCGCAGCATCGATGAGGCCCGCCGCAGCCAGCACGACATCGTCGTCGTGGACACCGCGGGCCGCCTCGGCGTGGACGAGGAGCTGATGCGGCAGGCGGCCGACATCAAGGCCGCGGTCGCCGCCGACGAGGTCCTCTTCGTCGTGGACGCGATGATCGGCCAGGACGCGGTGACCACGGCCGAGGCGTTCCGCGACGGCGTCGGCTTCACCGGCGTGGTGCTGACCAAGCTCGACGGCGACGCGCGCGGCGGCGCGGCGCTCTCGGTCCGCGAGGTCACCGGCGCGCCGATCATGTTCGCCTCCAACGGCGAGAAGCTTGAGGACTTCGACGCGTTCCACCCCGACCGGATGGCTTCGCGCATCCTCGGCATGGGCGATGTCCTCACCCTGATCGAGCAGGCCGAGCAGCACTTCGACCAGGAGCAGGCCGAGAAGGCCGCGGCGAAGATCGGCTCCGGCGAGCTGACGCTGGAGGACTTCCTTGAGCAGATGCTCGCCGTGCGCAAGATGGGCCCGATCGCGAACCTGCTCGGCATGCTTCCCGGCGCTGGCCAGATGAAGGACGCGCTCGCCCAGGTGGACGAGAAGCACATCGACCGGCTGCAGGCGATCATCCGCGGCATGACGCCCGGCGAGCGGCAGGACCCGAAGATCATCAACGCCTCCCGCAGGCTGCGCATCGCCAAGGGCTCCGGCGTCGAGGTCCGCGAGGTCAACGACCTGGTGAACCGGTTCTACGAGGCCCGCAAGATGATGCAGCAGATGGCGGGCCGCTTCGGGATGCCCGGCGGCAACCGGGCCAACCAGCGCAAGCAGAAGGGCAAGAAGGGGAAGAAGGGCAAGGGCCGCGGCCCGACGCCGCCCCGTGTGCGCGGCGGTATGCCCGGCTTCCCCGGTGGCATGCCCGACCTGTCCGGCATGCCGCCGAACCCGACGGGCATGCCCCCCGGTTTCGGCGGGCTCGACGGTCTCCCACCCGGCTTCGATCCGTCGAAGCTGAAGTTCCCCAAGAGCAAATGACCGCGCTGCACGTGCGTGGCGTGGTCCTGCCCGGCCACGACGAACGCGATCTGTGGGTGGTCAACGGCCGCGTGCGCACCCAGCCGGTGCCGAACGCGGAGACGGTCGTGGACGGCGGCTACCTGCTGCCCGGTCTGGTCGACGCGCACTGCCACGTCGGCATCGGCCCGGGCGGCCCGGTCGACCTCGACACCGCGGCGACGCAGGCCGAGACCGACCGGGACGCGGGCACCCTGCTCATCCGCGACTGCGGCGCGCCCATCGACACCCGGCCGCTGCAAGAGCGGCTGGACCTGCCGCGCATCATCCGGGCGGGCAGGCACGTGGCCCGCCCCCGCCGCTACATCCGGCACCTGGGCGTGGAGATCGAGCCGGAGCAGCTGCCCGAGGTCGTCGCCGAGCAGGCGGCCTACGGCGACGGGTGGGTCAAGCTGGTCGGCGACTGGATCGACCGCGACCAGGGCGACCTGGCCCCGCTCTGGTCCGACGACGTGCTGGCCAAGGCGATCTCCGTCGCGCACGAGGCGGGCGCCCGGGTCACCGCGCACGTCTTCGGCGAAGACGCCCTGCCCGGCCTGGTCAACGCGGGCATCGACTGCATCGAGCACGGCACCGGCCTGTCCGCCGAGGTCATCGCCGAGATGGCCGCGCGCGGCACCGCGCTGGTGCCCACCCTGATCAACATCGAGAACTTCCCGGGCATCGCCGCTGGCGCGGGCCGGTTCCCCGGTTACGCCAAGCACATGCTCGACCTGCACGCCCGCGCGGGCGCGATGGTCGCCGAGGCCGTGGCCGCGGGCGTGCCCGTCTACGCGGGCACCGACGCGGGCGGCGGCATCGCGCACGGCCGGATCGTGGACGAGATCGTCGCCTTGCACCGCGCGGGCATTACCGCCGAGCAGGCGATAGGCGCGGCGTCGTGGTCGGCCCGCGGCTGGCTCGGCTGGTCCGGCCTTGAGGAGGGCTCGGCGGCGGATCTGCTCGCTTTCGACCGTGATCCCCGCGCGGATCTCGACGTGCTGCGCGCGCCGACCAGAATCATCCTGAGAGGACGAGTAGTCGGCTGATCCCGTTTCGCGGGCCGATAGTCTCGTCGACACAGCAATTATCGGACAGGGGGGAGGCGCGTGATGACCCCGCTTCCGGGGGAGCCCACCGCCGCACCGATCACCGACGCGGCGGCCTCGCCGCCCGTGCGCGATCACCGGTGGGGCTTCGGCGCTTTCCTGCTGGTCTTCGCGATCTTCGTGCTCTCCGCGGTGCTTATCGGGGCGCTGATAGGCCTGGCCTCCCCGAAGTCGACCGACTCGGTCGCGGCGATTCTGGTCGGCACGATGGTGCCCACCATGCTCGCCACCGCCGCCGCGCTCTTAGTGACCAAGCTGCGCGGAAACGGCCCCAAAATAGACCTCCGCTTGTCCTACAACCGCGAGGACGTGCGGGTCGGCATCAAGTTCGGGCTCATCGGCCTGGTGTGCACGACCGTCGCCGCGGCCATTTGGACGCGCGTCGTCGGCGAGGACAACGCCACGTCTTCGCTCGGCAGGCTGGTCGACAACCAGGCCATGCCCGTGGCGGCCGCTGTCCTGCTGTTCCTCTACGTGTGGCTGATCGGCCCGCTGCTGGAGGAGATCATCTACCGCGGCCTGCTCTGGGGCGCCCTCGAACGGCTGGAGTGGGGCCGCTGGGTGGTGTTCGCCCTCACCACCGTCATCTTCGCCGTCAGCCACCTCGAACCGCTGCGCACGTCGCTGCTGCTGGTCATCGGCGTGCCCATCGGCCTGGCCCGGCTCGTCACCGGCCGGCTCGGCGCGAGCGTGGTCGCCCACCAGGTCAACAACTTCCTGCCCGCGCTGGCCGTGCTGCTCATCAGCCTGGGCGTGATGCAGCCGTGAGCGTCGACCTCAACAGCGACCTCGGCGAGGGCTTCGGCGTCTGGCGCCTCGGCGACGACGACGCGCTGCTCGACGTGGTCACCTCGGCCAACGTGGCCTGCGGTTTCCACGCGGGCGACGCGTCCACCATGCGCGCGGTGTGCGCGTCGGCGGCGGCCAGGGGAGTGGCCGTGGGCGCGCAGGTGTCCTACCGCGACCTCGCGGGCTTCGGGCGGCGGTTCATCGACGTCGAGCCCGCCCGCCTGGCCGACGAGGTGCTCTACCAGATCGGCGCCCTCGACGCGTGCGCCCGCGCCGAGGGGACCCGCGTGGTCTACGTGAAGCCGCACGGCGCCCTCTACAACGCCACCGTTCACCACGACGCGCAAGCGCGCGCGGTGGTCGACGGTGTTCGCGCGTTCGGCGAGCTACCGATCCTCGGTCTACCCGGATCGCGCCTGCTTACCGCCGCCGAGTCAGCCGGACTACCGGCGGTCCGGGAAGCGTTCGTCGACCGCGGCTACACCCCCGAAGGCGCGCTCGTGCCGCGCGGCGAGCCGGGCGCGCTGCTCACCGAGACCGACGCCGTGGTCGCGCGGGCCGTGCGCCTGGCCGAGGCGGGCGAGGTGGTCGCGGTGGACGGCTCGGTCCTGTCCATGCCCGCCCGGTCGCTGTGCCTGCACGGCGACACCCCCGGCGCGGTCGGCCACGCGCGGGCCGTCCGGGCGGCCCTCGACAGCGCCGGAATCACGGTCGCCGCCTTCGCTTCCTGACCCGCGAGTCGAGTGGCGGGAGCGGGTCTGGCACAATTGGCGGCTGTCCGTCGTGGCCGGACCCTCTCACCGCGCCATGACGCCTGAACCTTCGGGCTCGGCGACCTGACCCCACTCGGGCCCGCCGCGCTCAACCCCCGCGATACCGAGAGCTTTGAGGAGCACCCCAACCCGTGGCTGTCAAGATCAAGCTGCAGCGGCTCGGAAAGATCCGTGCGCCGTTCTACCGCATTGTCGTCGCCGACGCGCGCACCCGCCGCGACGGCAAGGCGATCGAGACGATCGGCCGGTACAGCCCGAAGGAGGAGCCGAGCCTCATCGAGGTCGACTCCGAGCGGGCCCAGTACTGGCTGGGTGTCGGCGCGCAGCCGACCGACTCGGTGAAGCACCTGTTCGAGGTCACCGGCGACTGGCAGAAGTTCAAGGGCCTGCCGGGCGCCGAGGGCACCTTGAAGGTCAAGGAGCCCAAGCCCTCGAAGCAGGAGCTGTTCGAGGCCGCGCTCAAGGCCGCGGGCGAGGAGCCCGCCACCGACGCGACGACCCCGAAGAAGAAGTCCGCGCCCAAGAAGGCCGAGGACAAGCCCGCCGAGGCCGCCGAGACCGAGGCCGCGGCCGAGTGAGTGCCCTCGCGGACGCCCTCGAACACCTGGTGCGCGGCATCGTCGACAACCCCGACGACGTGCAGGTCGAGCTGATCACGACGCGTCGTGGCCGCACGCTCGAAGTGCACGTCAACCCGGAGGACCTCGGCAAGGTGATCGGCCGGGGTGGCCGCACCGCGACCGCGCTCCGGACCGTGATGGCCGGTGTCGGCGGTCGCGGTATCCGCGTGGACGTGGTGGACACCGATCACTGATCGCATTGATCGGCGAAGCACATCCATGAACGCTGTGAATCTCGTTGTCGTCGGCCGCGTGGCCAAGGCGCACGGCATCACCGGTGAACTCGCCGTGGACGTGCGCACGGACTCCCCCGAGCGGCGGTTCGCGCTCGGGGCGACGGTCACCGCCCGGCCGCGCGACGGCGTCGAACGCACGCTCACCGTGGCAGCCGCCCGGAGTCACTCCGGGCGGCTGCTCGTGCGTTTCACCGAGGTCCCCGACCGCGACACGGCCGAGACGATGCGCGGCGCGCTCCTGCTCGCCGACACCGCCGACCTGCCGCCGACCGGCGACCCGGACGAGTACTACGACCACGAGCTTGAGGGCCTGGCCGCTTTCCTGGTCGACGGAACGCGCGTGGGCACGGTCCGCGAGATCGCGCACGGCCCCGGCGGCGAGCTGCTGGTCCTCGACCGCGACGGCGGCGGCGAGGTGCTGGTGCCCTTCGTCCGCGAGATCGTCCCCGAGGTCGACGTGCGCGGCGGCAAGGTCGTCCTCGACCCGCCGGAAGGTCTGATCGAGTAGCCGTGCGCATCGACGTCGTCACCATCTTCCCCGAATACCTCGAACCGCTGCGGGCCGCGCTGCTCGGGCGGGCCATCGAGCGCGGCCTGCTCAGCCTGGGCGTGCACGACCTGCGCAAGTGGACCTACGACGTGCACAAGGGCGTGGACGACAGCCCGTACGGCGGCGGCCCCGGCATGGTCATGAAGCCCCAGGTGTGGGGCGAGGCGCTGGACGAGGTGTGCGCGGGCGACCCGGCGCCGCGCCTGGTGGTGCCGACGCCAGCGGGCAGGCCGTTCACCCAGGCCATGGCGCACGAGTACGCCGCCGAGCCGCGCCTGGTGTTCGCCTGCGGTCGCTATGAGGGCATCGACCAGCGCGTCGTGGACGACGCGGCCACCCGGATGCGGGTGGACGAGGTCTCCATCGGCGACTACGTGCTCGTCGGCGGCGAGGTCGCGGTCATGGTCATGGTCGAGGCGGTGGCCCGGCTGCTTCCCGGCGTGCTGGGCAATCCCGCCTCCGCCGAACAGGACTCGTTCTCCGATGGCCTGTTAGAAGGCCCGAGCTACACCCGGCCCGAGGTGTGGCGCGACCGCGCCGTCCCCGACGTGCTGCGCTCGGGCAACCACGCGGCCATCACCCGCTGGCGGCGCGACCGGGCCATCGAGCGCACCTTCGAGCGCAGGCCGGACCTGCTCGCCGCGCTGCCGCCCGCCGCGCTCGACAAGCACGACCGGGCGCTGATCGACCGGCTGGAGCAGGCGGCGGGGGCCGATTTCCGATCCGCCGACAGCGTCTGACATACTTTCCGGGTTGACGCGCCCCCAGAGCGCGGCTCACCAAGCCCACTCCCAGGCTGGACTGTTCGGCAGCATGCCGTCTGCGGCCGGGAGGCACGAAGAATCTCTCCAAAGACGAGGACGGACTACCGATGAACACCCTGGATGCCCTGGACGCCAAGTCGCTGCGTTCCGACATCCCGGACTTCCGCCCGGGTGACACGCTGAAGGTCCACGTTCGCGTCATCGAGGGCTCGCGCTCGCGCGTTCAGGTCTTCCAGGGCGTCGTGATCCGTCGTCAGGGCGGCGGCATCCGGGAGACCTTCACCGTGCGCAAGGTCTCGTTCGGCGTCGGCGTGGAGCGCACCTTCCCGGTGCACACCCCGAACATCGCCGAGATCGAGGTCGCCCGCCGTGGCGACGTGCGCCGCGCCAAGCTGTACTACCTCCGCGAGCTTCGCGGCAAGGCCGCGAAGATCAAGGAGAAGCGCGAGCCGCAGACCGCTTCCTGACGCGGTTAGCACACCGGCTCACGTAGTCTGACGTGCGTGGTCGACCGTCCCTTTCATCGCATGCCGCCGGACGCCGTGGCAGATCCGGAGCAGCGGCGTCAGGAGGCGGTCGACCATTCGCATGATCAGGGCGAGGTTCAGTACACCGAACCGATTAGCCGTCGTGCGGTCAACGGCACCAAGACCAATGGTCACCACGTGAACGGGGCCTCGGCCAACGGCATCGCCGCCAACGGCGAGACCGCCTACACCGACGCCATCCCGCGCAAGCCGCCGCTGCTCCCCGAGATCCCGGAGCTGCCGCAGGTCGAGCCAGCCGAGCCGGAGTTCTGGTTCGGCCCGCCGCTGCCGGAGGACTCGCTGCCGCCTGCGGAGGGGTGGACGCCCGCCGCTCCGCCCCCTGTCGCGCGGCCCACCCGTTCGGGTGAACCTGAGCAGCCGTCCGATCCGTCCGACTGGTTCCCGGCGTCGGCTACCGAGCCGCCGGTAGACACCTACGCCCGCCTGGGCATCACCCCCGCGTCGTCAGACAGCGCCCGCTTGCGGGTGGACGACCTGTCGGCGCCGCGATTGTCGCCGGACAACCCGCCCGTGGACCCCCCGGCCACTCATTCGACGGACGTTCTCTTCCGGCCCGACCCGGACCCCGACACGGATCCGGTCATGCGTCCTGCCGCGCCGGAGGCCGCCGGACGTGCGCAGCCGCCCGCCCCGGCCCCGCCCGAGGCCGACTCGCCGGGCGACACCCCGGAAGCCGGGCCCGCCGACCCGACCGCGCGGCGCCTCACCGAGCCGATCTCGCGCAGGCGGGAGCCGGTGGCCAGCGCCGACTCCGACCTCACCGACCTCATTCCGCGCGTCCGGGCGTATTCCCCCGTGAAGCCCTCGACGGCCCCGCCCGAGGAGACCGCGGACGAGACGCCCGTTCAGAGCGTCGCGGACAGTGCTGACAGCGCGGAAGAGGCCGAGGACCGTCCGAAGCGCGGTAAGCACCGCAGGCCGCCGCGCCGTCAGCCGCTCTGGCGCGAGATCCTGGTGCTGATCGGCGTCGCGCTGCTGCTGACGTTCGTCATCCAGCACTTCGTCGGCCGCGTGTACTCGATCCCGTCCGGCTCGATGGAGCAGACCCTGCACGGCTGCCCTGGCTGCACGGGCGACCGGGTCTTCGTCGACAAGATCATCTATTCGTTCCGCGACCCAGAGCCGGGCGACGTCATCGTCTTCGAGGGGCCCAACACCTGGACCGAGAACGACGTCAAGACCGAAGAAGGCAACGTCTTCACCCGCAGCCTGCGCTACGTCGGGGCGTTCATCGGCATCGCCCCGCCCAACGAACGGGACTTCGTCAAGCGGGTCATCGCGGTCGGCGGGCAGACCGTCGAGTGCTGCGACGACCAGAACCGGGTCCTGGTCAACGGCAAGCCGTTGGACGAGCCTTACGTGTACTGGGAAAACGGCGGCCCCGACGAGCGCCAGAAGTTCTCACGCGTTACCGTGCCCGAGGGCACACTGTGGGTGATGGGTGATAACCGAGGGAACTCGTCGGACTCCCGGTTCCAGGGTGGTGGCGGTGTTCGCGGTGTCGTTCCGCTCGGCAAGGTCATCGGCAAGGCGCGCTACATCGTGTTGCCGCCGTCCCGGTGGCGCGGAATCGGCGACCACAACCCACAGGAAAGCCCAGACCTCGCGGCGGCAGGCTGGCATCAGGGGATCCCGATGGGTATCGGGCTGACCGCGGCCTGGCCAGTGCTCTGGCTCAGCCGCCGCGTCAAGGACGTCCTCACACCCAGGAAGGCTGAATAGTTGTCGGACCCACACGGCGCCGTGCCAGGGGATGGACGTGGCGCCGACCATCTCGACGTCTCCGACCGGGACTCCACGCGGCCATCGACCGAGGTCGACACCCAGACCAAGATCGACGCCGAGACCGCGACCGCCGAAATCGCCGCCCAGGACAAGAACGCCGCCATCGCCAAGGTCGACGCCATGGCCCAGGCCGAGACCGCGCCCACAGTGGACAGTGACACAGTGGCCGGTGGCGCCGACGGCGACGACGTGCCCGTGAAGGCGAAGCAGGCCAAGAAGAAGCGCCCGTTCTGGGTCGAACTGCCGATCCTCATCGCCGTCGCGCTGCTGCTGACGTTCCTGATCCAGTCGTTCCTCGCCCGGGTGTTCGTCATCCCGTCCGAGTCGATGGAGCAGACCCTGCACGGCTGCGAGGGCTGCACCGGCGACCGGGTCCTCGTCGACCGGGTCGTCTACTACTTCCGCGATCCCGCGCCGGGCGACGTCGTCGTGTTCGAGCGCCCCTCGACCTGGGACCAGACCGGCCTCAACGGCCGCTCCGGCAACCCCCTGGTGTCCTGGTTCCAGGATCTCGGCGCGCAGTTCGGCCTAGCCGACCCGAGTGAGGAAGACGTCGTCAAGCGGGTGATCGCGGTCGGCGGGCAGACCGTCGAGTGCTGCGACGACCAGAACCGCGTGCTGGTGGACGGCAAGCCGCTGGACGAGCCGTACGTCTACCGCCCGTACGCGGACGTGATGCAAGAGGACTTCGGCGCCATCACCGTCCCGCCCGGGAAGCTGTTCGTGATGGGCGACAACCGCAACAACTCCCTCGACTCGCGCAAGCAGGGCGGCGGCGGGGAGAACGGTCTCGTCCCGGCTGACAACGTGATCGGCAAGGCGCGGGCGATTATTTTGCCGCCGTCGCGGTGGCGGGGCGTGGGTGATCACAATCCGCAGGCGTTGTCTGCTCCGGCGTGGCAGGCGGGCATTCCGGCTGGTCTGGGTGTCGCGGCGGCGTGGCCGACGCTGTGGCTGGGCAGGCGCGTGCGCGGCGTCCTGACTCGCGATGACAAGAGAACGCCCCGGTAGGCTGCCCCAGTGTCCGACGGATCAACCGCCCCAGACGGCGACCGGGACGACGTCGACCGGCCCGAGCGGGACCCCGGATCACCCAAGAAGCGGCGTCCGTTCTGGCAGGAGCTGCCGATTCTCATCGGCATCGCCCTGGTGCTGACGTTCCTGATCCAGGCGTTCATCGCGCGGGTGTTCGTCATCCCGTCCGAGTCGATGGAGCAGACCCTGCACGGCTGCCCCGGCTGCTACGGCGACCGCATCGTGGTCGACAAGCTCACCTACCTGTTCACCGAGCCGCGGTCAGGCGACGTGGTCGTCTTCGAGCGGCCCGGCACGTGGAACCGGTCGGAGTTCCGGGCGAACCGCTCCGACAACGAGGTCGTGCGGTGGCTCCAGGGCATCGGCGCGCAGTTCGGGCTCGCCGCCCCGGACGAGGACGACGTGGTGAAGCGCATCATCGCTCTCGGCGGGCAGACAGTGCAGTGCTGCGACGACCAGAACCGCGTGTTGGTGGACGGCAAGCCGTTGGACGAGCCTTACATCCACTGGGATCCTGAGACGGGGAACCAGCAAGAGGAGTTCTCACCGGTCGCGGTGCCGGAGGGACTGTTGTTCGTGATGGGCGACAACCGCAACAACTCGGGCGACTCCCGCACCCAGGGCAACGGCGGGCTCAACGGCCTTGTCCCGGTCGACAATGTGATCGGGAAGGCGCGGGCGATCATTTTGCCGCCGTCGCGGTGGCGGGGCGTGGGTGATCACGATCCGCAGGCGTTGTCCGCTCCGGCGTGGCAGGCGGGTATTCCGGCTGGTCTGGGTGTCGCGGCGGCGTGGCCGACGCTGTGGCTGGGCAGGCGCGTGCGCTCGCTGGTCCGGCCCGGGACGGGGGAGCGGTGAAAGGGGGAGCGATGCTGATGCCGCCACGCGCGGTCCTGCGCCGCGACGCGGGGACCTGGAGTCTGCAAGCCGCGCTGCACCGGCGCGGCCTGGGCCCGGTCGCGGGCGTGGACGAGGCGGGCCGAGGCGCGTGCGCGGGCCCGCTGGTGATCGCCTCCTGCGTGCTGCGCCCCGGCGACGCGGCCCGGCTCGACGGGCTGACCGACTCCAAGCTCATGACCGCCGCCGCGCGCGAGCGGATGTTCGACCTGGTCACCGAGCGCGCCGTCGACTACTCCGTCGTGGTCGTGCCGACCGCCGAGGTCGACCTGATGGGCGTGCACGTGGCCAACATCGAGGGCATGCGGCGGGCGGTGGCCCGGTTGACCACCCATCCCGGGTACGTGCTTGTCGACGGGTTCCGGGTGCCGGGGCTGACCGCGCCGAGCATGCCGGTGCTCAAGGGCGACCAGGCCGCCGCGTGCGTCGCGGCGGCGTCGGTGCTGGCCAAGGTCACCCGCGACCGGATCATGGCGGAGCTGCACGAGACGCTGCCTGCCTACCGGTTCGACGTGCACAAGGGCTACTGCACCGGCCTGCACAGCCGGGCGCTGCGCGAGCACGGGCCCAGCCACGAGCACCGCTGGTCGTATGTGAACGTCGCCGCGGCGGGGGTCGCGCACGGTCTTCGGGCGCCACATCGGGTGGCGCTGAGTGTCGCGGCATCGGCCGTGGTCCAGAATGGTGAACCCCCGCAGTAGCGGGCGGCACAGGCCACTACCAGGAGGGGCGCGCGGCAGATGAGCGCGGAGGATCTCGAAAAGTACGAGACCGAGATGGAGCTGCAGCTCTACCGGGAGTACCGCGACATCGTGGGTCAGTTCGCGTACGTGGTGGAGACCGAGCGGCGGTTCTACCTGGCCAACGGCGTCGACGTGCAGGTGCGCGACGCCGATGGCGAGGTCTACTTCGAGGTGCGGATGTCCGACGCCTGGGTGTGGGACATGTACCGGCCCGCCCGGTTCGTCAAGAACGTCCGGGTGATCACGTTCAAGGACGTGAACGTCGAAGAACTCGACAAACCGGACCTGAGGCTGCCCGAGGACGGCCCGTTCAGCGGCTAGCACAGCCTACCGACAACCCCCGGCTCGCGAAGATCATCGCGAGCCGGGTTGTCCCCAATCGCGAGAGTTGTCCACAGCTCGCGACCACCCCTGGCGACACCCCCGCTCCTGACGGCACTGTCGAAATCGGACACGGCGCCCGCCGTGCCACGATCCCCGACAGGAGCGGTCATGACGGCACACCTGCTGCTCGGCCGACGCGGCGAGGACATCGCCGCGCGGTATCTCCAGAACTCCGGCCACGTCATCCTCGACCGGAATTGGCGCTGCGAACTCGGCGAGCTGGACCTCGTCTGCGCGGACGGGTCCCGCCTGGTCGTCTGCGAGGTGAAGACCCGCGCGGGCGCCGACTTCGGCGCCCCGGCGGAAGCGGTGACCGACGCCAAGGCGACCCGTATCCGCAGACTCGCCACGCGCTGGCGCGTCGACCGCGGCATTCCGCCGGGCGAGATCCGGTTCGACATCGTCTCGGTTGTCCTGCCGCCGCGCGGTGAGCCGCGGATCCGCCACCTGCGCGGAGCGTTCTGATGGTCCTCGCCCGCGTCTGGTCGGTGGCCCTGTTCGGTGTCGACGGCATCACCGTCGAGATCGAGGCGGACATCGGCGGCGGCAAACCCCGGACGCAGATCGTCGGCCTGCCCGACGCCGCGCTCAACGAGGCCAAGGAACGCGTGCGCGCGGCCGTGCGCAACAGCGGCATCGAGTGGCCGGACCAGTTGGTCACCCTGGCACTGTCCCCGGCGGCCCTGCCCAAGGGCGGCTCCGGCTACGACCTGGCGCTGGCCGCCGTCGTGCTCGTCGCCGACCGCAAGATCCCGCCGGACGCCTTCGCCGACACGGTCCTGCTCGGCGAGCTGGCCCTCGACGGCCGCCTCCGCACGGTCCGCGGCGTCCTCCCGTGCCTGCTCGCCGCCCGCCGGTCCGGATTGCGCCGCGCGATCGTCCCGGAGCCAGCGCTCGCCGAGGCGTCCCTGGTCAGCGGCATGGACGTGCGCGGAGCCGCCACCCTGTCCCAGGTGCTCGCCTGGGCTCGCGGCGACACCGAGGCACTGTCGCGGCCGGGGGAAGCGGCCGTCCCGCAGGCATCCGCTCCGCCGGACCTAGTGGATGTGATCGGCCAGCCCGAGGCCCGCTGGGCGCTGGAGGTCGCCGCGGCGGGCAGCCACCACATCTTGCTGTTGGGCCCACCGGGCACCGGTAAGACGATGCTGGCCAAGCGTCTTCCCGGCCTGCTCCCGCCGCTGCCGCGTGAGCACGCGCTGGAGGTGACCGCCATCCACTCCGTCGCGGGCGACCTGGCCGCGGAGTCTCCGCTGATCACCGTGCCGCCGTTCATCGCGCCCCACCACACGACCTCGGTTCCAGCCCTCGTCGGCGGCGGTGTCGGCGTGGCCAAACCAGGCGCCATCAGCAAGGCCCACCGCGGCATCCTCTTTCTCGACGAGGCCGCCGAGTTCCACGCCGACCGCCTGGAGGCCCTGCGCACCGCGTTGGAGGAAGGCGAGATCCGGCTGGCCCGCCGCGACGCCGTCGTCCACTATCCGGCCCGGTTCCAACTGGTCCTCGCGACCAACACCTGTCCCTGCGCCCCGCCGCGCGAGGCTGACTGCACCTGCGCCCCGTACGCGCGCCGCCGCTACCTCGCGCGCCTTTCCGGCCCGCTGTTGGACCGGGTGGACCTCCGGGTCCGCATGCGCCCCATCACCGCGATGTCCCGCGCTGGCGACATCACCCCGGAGCGCACCGCGACGGTCCGGGACCGCGTCGAAGAGGCCAGAGCCCGAGCCGCCCACCGCTGGTCCCCCCACGGCTGGCAAACCAACGCGGAAGCGCCCGGCCCAGCACTACGCCGCGACTTCTCCCTCCCCAGAGAGGCCACCGCCCTGCTCGACCGCGGCCTCAACACCGGAGCCGTGACCGCCCGAGGCGCCGACCGCTGCCTCCGCGTCGCCTGGACCCTCGCCGACCTGGCAGGCGCCCCCACCCCCACCGCGGACCACGTCGCCACCGCCCTCGAATTCCGCGAACGCCGCGCCGCATGACCACCGCCCTCGCAGACCCCAATCGACTGCCAGTGCCGCATGAACGTTTCACCAAGCCCGCAATCGACCACCCAAAGCAAGGAGTTCGCACTGTGTTCGCTGATCGTCGCTGCTACCCGCGTCCCACTGCACTCAGCCGCTCACTGACATCGCGATCAGGTTCTTGCCGGTCGCCGGGTTCGCCGCCCACACGGTCTGGCCGGAGAACGCGGTCGCCGGGCGTGTCGGGCTGGGGGCATGGCTGTGGATGACATCCGACTTGCCCGGGCATACCTGGTTCGGGTCGCCGAGCCGCCCGCGCCCGCGTTGGGGGCGCTTGTCGCGGACTGCGGGCCGGTGCGGGCCGCCGCTCTGGTGCGGGAGGGACGCGTTCCCGACGCGGTGCGCGATGAGACGTCCGCGCGGCGGGAGCAGGATCTCGCCGCGCAGGACTTGGCCGCCGCGGCGGCGGTGGGGGCGCGGCTTGTGGTGCCAGAAGACCCGGAGTGGCCTGCCTGGCCGCTGCTGTGCCTGACCAACGCCCTCGCCCGGGGACTGCGGTGGGCCGCGCCGCCGCTGGCCCTGTGGGTGCGCGGCCCGGCGCCGCTCGATGACGCGCTCCACCGCGCGGTCTCGGTGGTGGGAGCCAGATCGGCCACCGCCTACGGCGAACATGTGGCGAGCGAGTTCGGGTACGGGCTGGCCGAGGAGTCCGTGACCGTGGTTTCCGGCGCCGCGTACGGCATCGACGGCGCGGCCCATCGAGGGGCGTTGGCTGGGCACGGGACGACCATCGCCGTCCTCGCGTGCGGCGTCGACCTCAGTTACCCGGCCGCGCACACCGCACTGCTCGACCGCATCGCCAAGGACGGCGCGGTCGTGAGCGAATACGCCCCCGGCACACCGCCCGCCAAGCACCGGTTCCTGGTCCGGAACCGGTTGATCGCGGCCATGGGCCTGGGAACCGTGGTCGTGGAGGCCGGGGTGCGCAGCGGCGCCCGCAACACGGCAAGCTCCGCGGCGGCCCTGGGCAAGATCCTGCTGGCCGTGCCCGGCTCAATCGGCTCGGCGATGTCGCATGGTTGCCATGAACTGCTGCGCACCGGGGTCGCGACCCTCACGTGCTCGGTGCCGGAGATCCTGGAGGCGGTCGGCCAGATCGGCGAACTGGCCCCGGTCGCCGCGGCGCCGAAGCGGCCGACAGACGGGCTGGGCGAGCAGGCGCTGCGCGTCCACGACGCCCTCAGCGGCCGAGCCGGGCGCAGCCCCGAGCAGGTCGCGGCGGAGTCCGGCGTGCCCCTGGACCGGGTTCGCGCGCTCCTGCCCGAACTGGAACTGACCGGCCTGGCCGCCCGGGGAGAGGAGGGCTGGACGAGAGTCCGATCATGAAACCGCGTGGCGATGCTTGACCAAGGGCCCCCGGTGCCCCAGCGTCAAGACTGTGCCGCACGCGTCCACCCGCATCACCCGAGCCGACCTCCACCGGGTCCGCGCCGTGCTGCCCGCCCACGTCCGCGCGGTCCTGACCGAGTACGAACGGCATCTCGCCCTGGAACGCGGCCTGTCCGACCACACGGTCCGCGCCTACCTCGGCGACGCGGTCTCCCTGCTCGGCTTCCTGCACGGCGTCCCGGGCGTCCTGCCCGGTTCGGAGACGGCACGATCAGGTGAACCTGACCTACCGAAGGAGACGCGTTCCGGGACGCGGGATTCCGACGGGCAGGCATCAGGCCACCCACCCTCGGACAGCCTGCCCTCAGCCGCTCCGATCCCGGGCCGAGCGGGCCCGGCTGGCGCGAACCCTGAACCAGCGGGCCCGGGCGCGCCGCCAAGGCGCCGTCTGGAGCCGCTGGGTTCGGGCGGCTTGGCGTCACCGGACTCAGAGCCGGGCGAGACGGGTTCGCCGCACGGCCCAGGGGAGGCGGGGTCGTCGCTTGGCAGCGACGGCGTGGGGGGTCGTTTGGGGCGGTCCGGTGAGGGGGATTCCGATGTGCGGGAAGACGAAGGCGCGGCGGCGGCGAGCCTGGACGCGGTGGGGCTCGATCTGACCGCCATGCGCGGGTGGTTGGCCGCGCAGCGCGCCGCGGGTGCGGGGAGGACGACGTTGGCTCGGCGGGTGGCGGCGGCTCGGACGTTCACCGCGTGGGCGCACCGGCGGGGGCGGCTGGCGGTCGACCCGGGGCTTCGGCTGATGGCGCCGCGGCGGCACCGGGCGTTGCCCTCGGTGTTGCGGCAGGACCAGGCCGGTGCGGTGATGCGGGCGGCGGAGTCCGGGGCGCGGGAGGAGGACCCGGTCGCGCTGCGTGATCATGCCGTGGTGGAGTTGCTGTACGCGACGGGGATCCGGGTGTCGGAGTTCTGCGGGTTGGATGTGGACGACATCGACCTGGGCGCCCGAGTGCTGCGCGTGCTGGGCAAAGGGCGCAAGGAGCGGACAGTCCCGTTCGGTGTTCCGGCCGCCATAGCCGTCGAAGCGTGGTTGCGTCAGGGCCGTCCGTCACTTGTCCGGGACGATTCACCGCCGGCAGTGTGGTTAGGCGTTCGCGGCGGACGGCTCCACCAGGCCGCCGTACGGCGTATCGTGCATGAGGCCGTGGCCGCGGTGCCCGGGGCCCCCGACATGGGGCCGCACGGGCTTCGTCACTCAGCGGCCACACACCTGCTCGAAGGGGGTGCTGATCTTCGTAGCGTCCAGGAGTTACTCGGTCACGCTACGCTCTCGACAACGCAGCTTTACACCCACGTGACCGTCGAACGGCTGAAGGCGATCCATGACCGAACCCACCCCCGTTCCCGATAGCGCCGGGGATGGCTCTCGGGCACCGGCGGAGCCGTCCCAGGCTTCCGCACCGGTCGACCCGACGAACCAGGTGAACGGCCACGCCGCCCTGTCCAGGGCGGGCAGGCCGGACGGCGTGCTGCCCGGGGACCAACGCACCGCCGACGACGTCGAAGCGGGCATCGTCGCGCTGTGGCGAAGATTCGGCGAGCAGCGTGAGCAGTCGCTGCGCGACCGGCTCGTCCTGCACTACGCGCCGCTGGTCAAGTACGTCGCGGGCCGCGTGGGCACCGGGCTGCCCGCGCACGTCGACGTGTCCGACCTGATCCAGTCCGGCATCTTCGGCCTGGTCGACGCGATCGAGAAGTTCGAGCCCGAGCGCGGCCTCAAGTTCGAGACGTACGCGATGCAGCGCATCCGCGGCGCCATCCTGGACGACCTGCGCGCCCAGGACTGGGTGCCGCGCACCGTGCGCGGCCGCGCGCGCGAGGTCGAACGCGGCATCGAACGGCTCGGCGCCAAACTCCAGCGCACCCCCAACGACGCCGAACTCGCCGCCGAACTCGGCCTCACCGTCAGCGAACTCCGCGACGTCTACGCCCAGCTCCAGCTCACCAGCGTCGTCGCACTGGACGAACTGGCCGCCGCTGGCCGCGGCGCGAACTCACTCGCCGACATCCTCGAAGACGAGACCGCGGAAGACCCCGTGGCCCTCCTGGTCGACCAGGACAACCGCCGCCAACTAGCCGAGGCCATCGGCCTGCTCGTTGAGCGCGACCGCGTGGTGGTCACCCTCTACTACTTCGAGAACCTCACTCTCGCCGAGATCGGCCGCGTGCTCGGCGTGACCGAGTCGCGGGTCTGCCAGCTGCACACCCGAGCCGTCCTGCGCCTACGGGCCAAGCTGATGGAAACCGCCGAGGTCTGACCCGCCTGCCCATCACCGACCGTCCCGCCGCCAACCTCCACGACGGCACACCGACCCCCGAGCCTGACGGGATCACCTAGGCAACCCCGCACCACCCAGCTCGCGCACACCATCGCTGTCGGTGCCAAGCCGTCCTGGCGACACGGCTCACCCCAGAGCCTCCGCGCGCATTCCGTTTGCCAGACCGCCAAGCAGGCGCGTTAAGCCACTTGGAGGCCATGGAGGCGGTCACCACGGCGACCCCGGGCGAACGCGCGCCGCAGGTCGGTGGTGAGCCCCGGGCAGGTGGTGAAACAGATGGTCGAGGCAGAGCGCTGCCGGCTGGGCCAGGTGAGAAGGGCGTCGGCCCGAAGTGGGAGTCGGCGGAGTCAGGCGGGTAGCGGGTCGAGTTGAGGTGGGTGTCGGGCTCGGTGGAGGGGTGGTTCGGGGTGGAAGTTGGCTGGGTTGGGTGGGGGGACTGGCCCTGGGTGGGGCGGGAGGAGACGGACGTGGTGGTGAGTTTTCAGCAGCATCAGCGGGTCTAGGTACTCCTGGCCTCGGCGTAGGCCCCAGTGCAGGCACGCGGGGGCTTGGCGGCAGCCGGGATGGCCTGCCGCCAGCAGGCCGATCTGGTCGCCGCCGCGGACTCTGGTTCCCTGGGTGACCGTGGGGTTCAGCGGCTCGTAGGTGGTGCGCAGGCCCGGGGCGTGCTCGATCGACACCACGCCGCGGGCGGCCACTTGGCCCGCGAACGTGACCACACCGGCGGCGGCCGCGTGGACCGGCTCGCCGGGGGCGCCGGGGAGGTCGACGCCGCGGTGGCCGGGGCCGTAGAGGGTGGCGGGCGGTTGGAACGGGCGGGTGACCGGTCTGGGTGGGGCAAGCGGCCAGGTGAACCGAAGGCCGGGAACGGGCCTGCCCGGCGGCGGAGGCGGGTCGAGGCTCTGGGCGAGCGTGGCGGCGCCGAGTGACAGGGGACGCTCGCGGCCGGGCGGCGACGCGGGGGCGGGCGGGGCGGACATGACCGTCAGGAAGGCGGCTGTCAACGCTGTGACGATGGTCGCCGCGATGGCGCGGATTCGGTGTTCGCGCTGGTCTGTGGGCATGGTTCGACTGTGCCGGGCGGGGTGGGGCGGTGCCAGGGTGTGCCCGAACCTGTGGATGAATCGGCCGACTGTTGACAACTCGGGCTCCGATTCTCTGCCCGGCCGGGCGTCGGCGTACACTGTGTCCGCGTCCCGTGGCGACATCGGACGACTTCGCGTGCCAGTGCGCGTCCGTGGTTCTCAGACCGCGGCCACCGACGCCCGGCGGTCTCGATGGTGCAGTTCACCAGCGGGTCCGGGCGTCTGCACGGCACCAGGGCGGCGGGCCACCGGTCCGCGGCGACAAACCGACACCGCGTGCCAGGCCTCACCCGCCCGGTGCGCCCGAAAGCAAAGGTGCGAACCCGGCCATGGCCGTCGTCACCATGAAGCAGCTGTTGGATTCCGGCGTGCACTTCGGGCACCAGACCCGCCGCTGGAACCCGAAGATGAAGCGCTACATCCTCACCGACCGCAACGGTATCTACATCATCGACCTGCGGCAGACGCTGACCTACATCGACCGCGCGTACGAGTTCGTCAAGGAGACGGTCGCGCACGGCGGTTCGATTCTGTTCGTCGGCACGAAGAAGCAGGCGCAGGAGGCCATCGCCAACGAGGCGCTCCGCGTCGGCATGCCGTTCGTCAACCAGCGCTGGCTGGGCGGCATGCTCACCAACTTCTCCACCGTGCACAAGCGCCTGCAGCGCCTCAAGGAGCTTGAGGCGATGGAGCAGACCGGTGGCTTCCAGGGTCTCACCAAGAAGGAGATCCTGATGCTCACCCGCGAGAAGGACAAGCTTGACCGCACCCTCGGCGGTATCCGCGACATGGCGAAGGTCCCCTCCGCCATCTGGATCGTGGACACCAAGAAGGAGCACATCGCCGTCGGCGAGGCGCGCAAGCTGCACATCCCGATCGTGGCGATCCTCGACACGAACTGCGACCCGGACGAGGTCGACTACCCGATTCCGGGCAACGACGACGCGATCCGCTCCGCCGCGCTGCTGACCAAGGTGGTGGCCGAGGCCGCGGCCGCCGGTCTGATGGCGCGGTCCGGTGCGCGCAACGGTGCTGACAAGCCCGAGGTGGGCGCGGGCAGCGAGCCGCTGGCCGAGTGGGAGAAGGAGCTGCTCGTCGGCGCCGAGACCGCAGCGGCCGACGGCGAGCAGGCCGCGGCGGCGGTCGAGGCCGCGACCGACACCCCGGCCGAGTCCTGATCTTCCGCCGTGGGGGGGGGGAGGGGGGCTGGGGGGGGGGGGGGGAGGACAAAAAGAGGTCCCCGACAAGCACACCAACCCCCCCCCCCAAGCCCAAGAGCAAGGGACACCACCCCCTCCACCCCAA
>NZ_JBVJIN010000022.1:0-54238 GCF_055586285.1 Actinokineospora sp. NPDC051303 | reverse complement strand
GGGGAGGGAGACGAGGGGGCACAGCCACCCCCCCCCCCCCCCCCGCCCCCCCCCCCCCCCCCCCCCCCCCCCCCCCCCCCCCCCCCCCCCCCCCCCCCGGCACCCAAGCAACCACGCGCGTATACCCGAAGAAGGACGGAAAACGCACGATGTCGAACTTCACCGCGGCCGACGTCAAGAAGCTCCGGGACCTGACCGGTTCCGGCATGATGGACTGTAAGAAGGCGCTGGAGGAGGCCGACGGCGACTTCGAGAAGGCCGTCGAGATCCTGCGCATCAAGGGCGCCAAGGACGTGGGCAAGCGCGCCGAGCGCGCCACCGCGCAGGGCTTGGTCGCCGCCGACAGCGGCGTCATGGTCGAGCTGAACTGCGAGACCGACTTCGTCGCCAAGAACGACGAGTTCCAGGAGCTGGCCAACAAGATCACCGGTGTGGTCAAGGCGACCGGAGCCGTGGAGCTGGACGCGCTCAAGGCGGCCCCCCTCGACGGCGGCACCGTCGATGGCGCCGTGCAGGCGCTCTCGGCCAAGATCGGCGAGAAGCTGGAGCTGCGTCGCGCGGTGGCCTTCACCGGCACCGTCAGCACCTACCTGCACCGCCGCTCCTCCGACCTGCCGCCCGCCGTGGGCGTGCTGGTCGAGTACACCGGCGAGAACGGCGAGGAGGCGGCCCGCGCCGCCGCCATGCAGATCGCCGCGATGAAGCCGCGCTACGTCACCCGCGACGAGGTCCCGGCCGACATCGTGGCGAACGAGCGGCGCATCGCCGAGGAGACCGCCCGCGAGGAAGGCAAGCCGGAGGCGGCGCTGCCCAAGATCGTCGAGGGCCGCGTCAACGGCTTCTACAAGGACGTCGTCCTGCTGGAGCAGTCCTCGGTGCTGGACTCGAAGAAGACCGTCAAGGCCGTTCTGGACGAGGCCGGTGTGACCGTGACCCGTTTCGCGCGGTTCGAGGTCGGCCAGTCCTGACCCGCGCCGGGACACAGTGATGAGGGTTATGCCCCGCCTTCGGCTTTCCGAGGGCGGGGCATAGTCACGAGGAGGGGTCTACGGTGACTCAGAACGCTCACGGCAGCTTCCGTCGGGTGCTGCTCAAACTCGGCGGCGAGATGTTCGGCGGCGGCGAGGTCGGCGTCGACCCGAACGTGGTCTTCGCCGTCGCCCGCCAGATCGCCGACGTGGTCCGCGGCGGCGTGCAGACCTCCATCGTCATCGGCGGCGGCAACTTCTTCCGCGGCGCGGAGCTGAGCCAGCGCGGCATGGACCGCGACCGCGCCGACTACATGGCCATGCTCGGCACCGTGATGAACTGCTTGGCGCTGCAGGACTTCCTGGAGAAGGAAGGCATCGACACCCGCGTGCAGACCGCCATCACCATGGGCCAGGTCGCCGAGCCCTACATCCCGCGCCGCGCGGAGCGGCACCTGGAGAAGGGCCGCGTGGTCATCTTCGGCTGCGGGGTGGGCATGCCCTACTTCTCCACCGACACCGCCGCCGCCCAGCGGGCGCTGGAGATCGGCTGCGACGTCGTGCTGATGGCCAAGGCGGTGGACGGCGTCTACGACTCCGACCCCCGGGTGAACCCGGAGGCGAAGATGTTCACCGACATCACCCACCGCGAGGTGCTGGAGCGCGACCTCAAGGTGGCGGACGCGACCGCGTTCAGCCTGTGCATGGACAACAACATGCCGATCATCGTGTTCAACCTCCTGACGGAGGGGAACATCGCCCGCGCCGTGCGTGGTGAGAGGATCGGCACGCTGGTCAGTACGCCCACAGCGTGACCCGGCGGAGCGGGTCCGCCGGGGCGAAGGAACAAGGAGCACCCTTGATCGACGAGACACTCCTCGATGCCGAGGAGAAGATGGAAAAAGCGGTGTCGGTGGCCAAGGACGAGCTTGCCGCGGTCCGCACCGGCCGCGCGTCGCCCGCCATGTTCTCCCGGATCAGCGTCGAGTACTACGGCGCGATGACCCCGCTGAACCAGTTGGCGAGCGTGGCGATCCCCGAGGCGCGGATGGCGGTCGTCAAGCCCTACGACGCCACCCAGCTCAACGCCATCGAGAAGGCCATCCGGGATTCCGATCTCGGGGTGAACCCGAGCAACGACGGCTCGATCATCCGCGTGGTCATCCCGCAGCTCTCCGAGGAGCGCCGCCGGGAGATGGTGAAGGTCGCCAAGACCAAGGGCGAGGACGCCAAGATTTCGATCCGCAACGTGCGCCGCAAGGCCAAGGAAGAACTTGACCGCCTGGTCAAGGACGGCGAGTCCGGCGAGGACGACGTCACGCGCGCGGAGAAGGAACTGCAGAACCTGACCGACAAGTACGTTGCCGCGGTCGATGAGCTGGTCAAGCACAAGGAAGCCGAGCTGCTAGAGGTCTGACCTCGGCTCGCAAGAGGAACGCATATGGTGGCCGGGCCCGTTGGGGAGCTGGAGCATGGATCTGTCGGGGAACCCCTGGTGACGAGTGACGGCGCGCCGGTGGCGACCTCGCGCGCCGGGCGTGACCTGCCCGCGGCGATCGGAGTGGGCGTTCTGCTCGGGGGCGGCGTGCTGCTGGCCCTGCTGACCGCTCGGCACGTGTTCGTCGGCATCGTCGCGGTCGCGGTCGCGGTCGCGACCTGGGAGCTGACCGGGGCGCTGCGGCGCGGCGCTGGCATCGAGGTGGCGCGCTGGCCGGTGCTGCTGGGCGGCCAGGCGATGGTGTGGCTGTCGTGGCCATTCGGCCGGGACGGGGTGCTCGCCGCGTTCGTGGTGACGATCCTGGCGTGCCTGCTGTGGCGGTTGCGCGGTGGTGTCGAGGGCTACCTGCGTGACGCCAGCGCGTCGGTGTTCACCGCGGCGTATGTGCCGTTGTTCGCCTCGTTCGCCGCGATGCTCGTGCTGCCGTACGACGGCGCCAACCGGGTGCTGTGCTTCCTCATCCTGGTCGTCAGCTCCGACACCGGCGGCTACATCGCGGGCGTCCTGTTCGGCAAGCACCCGATGGCACCGACGATCAGCCCGAAGAAGTCCTGGGAGGGCTTCTCCGGTTCGCTGGTCGCCGGTGTCATCGCGGGCGCGCTGACCGTCTCGCTCATTCTCGACGGCCAGTGGTGGCAGGGCGTGCTGTTCGGGATGGCCCTGGTGTGCGTGGCGACCCTGGGCGACCTGGTCGAGTCGGTGATGAAGCGCGACCTGGGCATCAAGGACATGGGCACGTTGCTGCCCGGCCACGGCGGGCTGATGGACCGGATGGACTCGCTGCTGCCCTCGGCCGTGGTGTCGTACCTGCTGCTCGGCCTGTTCGTCCCGGCCGCGTAGCGAGAACTCTTAGCTCGGACTCTCCGCTGGCACCCGGTGCAGCGCCGCGACGAGCGGCGCCAGCTCCGGTGTCCGCTCCGCCTCGGCCAGGGTCGCCTCCAGCACGCGGTCATGCGTCGGCCGGGCGGCGTCGAGCAGCGCGAAACCAGCCTCGGTGAGTTCGGTGTAGATCCCCCGCCGGTCGTCCCGGCACAGGTACCTGCTCAGCAGGCCCCGGTCTTCCAGGCGGTTCACCAGGCGCGTCGTGGCGCTGCCGGACAGCGCGGCCGCCCGCGCGAGCTGCTGCATCCGCATGTGCCAGCCGTCTTGCCGCGACAGCGCGTCGAGCACCGTGTACTCGACCACCGACAGGTCGTGCCCGGCTTGCAGCGCGCGTTCCAGCGCGGCGTCGATCATCCCGTGCAGCGCGGCCAGTGTCCGCCAGCCCTGCGCGCGCACCTGCACCGCGTCGTCGGAGATGCCCACGCCGGTTCCTCCCTGTCGCCTGTCCCACAGTCTAGCAGTTTGCGCTGATATCCCGCGTCTGCAACTATCTATCTTGCGTCCGCTGATAGTTGCAGACGCTTGTTGTCTCGAAGTGGAAGGGATGGAATCGGCATGCCTCTTGGCCTGCTCGCCCTCGCCATCGGGGGATTCGGGATCGGGCTCACCGAGTTCGTGATCATGGGTCTGCTGCCCGAGGTGGCCGGGGAGTTCGCGGTCTCCGAGTCCACCGCGGGCTGGCTGATCTCCGGCTACGCGCTCAGCGTCGCGGTGGGCGCGATCCTGCTCACCGCGGCTGTGACCCGCCTACCGCGCAAACGAGTGCTGCTCGGGCTGATGGTGCTGTTCATCGTCGGCAACCTGCTGTCCGCGGTGGCGCCCGACTACTGGAGCATGATGCTCGGCCGGGTGATCGCGGCGCTGTGCCACGGCGCGTTCTTCGGCATCGGCGCGGTGGTCGCCGCCGACCTGGTCGCCCCGGAGAAGCGAGGCGGCGCGATCGCGCTGATGTTCACCGGCCTGACCATGGCGAACGTGCTGGGCGTTCCGCTGGGCACGCTGCTCGGCCAGCAGCTCGGCTGGCGCTCCACCTTCTGGGCGATCACCGTCATCGGCGTCGTCGCGCTGGCCGGGGTGGCGGTGCTGGTGCCCGGCACGGTGGCCGCGGGCGGGGCCGGGCTGCGGGGCGAGTTGAGCGCGTTCGCCCAGCCGCAGGTCTGGTTCTCCCTGGCGGTCACGGTCCTCGGGTTCGGCGGGATGTTCGGCGCGTTCACCTACATCGCGTACACGCTCACGGAGGTGTCCGGGTTCGCCGCGGCGACGGTGCCGTGGCTGTTGTTGATCTTCGGCGTGGGCCAGTTCGCGGGCAACGTCCTGGGCGGCCGGGCCGCCGACCGGTCGGTCTCGCGAACCCTGACCACGGTGCTGGTGGCTCTTACCGTTGTCCTCGCGTTCTTCGCCCTTACCGCGGGAAGCCAGACGCTCACCGTCGTGTCGATGCTGCTGATGGGCGCGACCGGGTTCGCCACCGTCTCCGGCCTGCAGATGCGGATCATGCGCTACGCCGGCCAGGCGCCGACCCTGGCCTCCGGGGCGAACATCGCCGCGTTCAACATCGGCAACGCCCTGGGCGCGTGGCTGGGCGGCGTGACGATCAGCGCGGGCCTCGGGTACACCTCGCCGGTCTGGGCGGGCGCCGCGCTCACCCTCGCCGGTCTCGGCGTGCTGGTGGCTGCCGACCGGGCGAGCCGCCGCGCGCCCGTGCCGGTGTAGCGGCTGCGGAAAGCAGTCGGAAAAAGCCAAGTGGCCCCCGCCGCGGAGAGCGGCGGGGGCCACGAGGTCAGGGTTTACCTGGCGAAGGTCAGCTGGTCGGCCGGGCCTTCAGGTTCACCTCGATGGTGTTGCCGGGACCGGCGGTCAGGTCGCTGAGCGCGCTGGTCACCGAACCGCAGCCCTGCACGGGGGGCAGGGTGTAGGTGCCGGTCAGCTTGCCGCCCACCACCGGGTCGAAGCCCGGCTTGGACTGCAGCGGAACGTTGACCGGGGTCTTGGTCTGGCAGGTCGAGCCCGTCGCGATCGGGAAGCCGAGGAGGGTGAGCCTCGACAGCTTGACGTTCACGTTGGAGGTCGACTTGAGCACGCCGCCCGCGAGGGCGCCGGTGGTCTTGCCGACCGGGAGGAACTCGATCTTCGCGCTGACCGGGAAGAAGCCCCAGATGCGGAAGTTGCCCTGGGTCGGCCGCAGCGCCAGGTCCGCCTCGAACGCGCCGGTGGCCGGGTTGACCGACGCGTCGACGCCGCCCACCAGGTTGATGGTGCCCGGGAGCTTCTTGAGGACGGTCTTGCCGCTGAGGTCGTACGCGTACTTGATGACGTCCGGGATCTCGCGCGGCTTGGTCTTGACCGTCAGCGGGGCGCTGGCCTCGGAGACGTTGCCCGCGGCGTCCTTGGCCACGACGGTGAAGGTGTACTCGGTGTCGGGGTTCAGGCCCGCGATCGTCGCCGCCGTGCCCGCGCCGCTGGCCACCGGAGCGGCGCCGTTGAACACCTGGTAGCCGGTGACGCCGACGTTGTCGGTCGCCGCGTCCCACACCAGCGAGACGCTGCTGTCCGTGGTGCCGGTAGCCGTCAGGTTGGTGGGGGCGGTCGGCTTGGTGGTGTCGGCCTCCTTGTCGGTGCGGACGGTGAAGCCCGCGCTCGGGTCGGAGACGTTGCCCGCGGCGTCCTTCGCCTTGACGGTGAAGGTGTACTCGGTGTCGGCGGTGAGGCCGTTCACCGTGGCCGAGGTGCCGGTGACGGTGGCCACCGAGGTGGCGCCGTTGAACACCTCGTAGCCGGTGACGCCGGTGTCGTCGGACGACGCGTCCCAGGCCAGCGCGACGCTGGTCTCGGTCACGTCGGTCGAGCGGACGTTGCTCGGCGCGGTCGGCTTCTCGGTGTCCGGCTTGGGCTCGGTGCGGGTGTTGGCCGCCGCGCTCGGGTCGGACTTGTTGCCCGCGGCGTCCTTGGCCACGACCGTGAAGCTGTAGTCGGTGCCGGGCTCAAGGCCGTCGATCGTCGTCGAGGTGCCCTCGACGCTCTTGGTCTGGCCGTTGCCGTAGAGCACGTCGTAGCCGGTGACGCCCACGTTGTCGGTCGAGGCGACCCACTCAAGGGAGACACTGGACTGGGTGACGCCGGTGACGGCCAGGCCCGTGGGAACGCTGGGCTTGGCGGTGTCCGGGCCCGCGGTGGTCTTGACCGTCAGCGGGGCGCTGGCGGCCGAGGTGTTGCCCGCGGCGTCCTTGGCGACGACGGTGAAGGTGTACTCGGTGCTCTCAGCCAGGCCATCGATGGTCGCCGAGGGCTCGGTGACGGCCTTGGTCTGGCCGTTGCCGTAGCGGACCTCGTAGCCGGTGACGGCCACGTTGTCGCTGGCGGCGTCCCACTTCAGGCCGATGCTGGATGCGGAGGCGCCGGTGCTGCTCAGGTTCGCGGGCGCCGAGGGGGCCTCGGTGTCCGGCGCTTCCAGGGTGGTGACGGCCAGCGGGGCGCTGGCGTCGGAGACGTTGCCCGCGGCGTCCTTGGCCACGACGGTGAAGCTGTACTCGGTCTTCGCGGTCAGGCCGTCGATGGTCGCCGTGGTGCCGGTGACGCTCTTGGTCTGGCCGTTGCCGTAGCGGACCTCGTAGCCGGTGACGCCCACGTTGTCGCTGGCGGCGGCCCAGGTCAGGTCGACGCTGTTCTGCGTGACGTTGGCCGACTGCAGGTTGCCGGGCGTGGTCGGCTTCTCCCGGTCCACGCCTGCGTTGGTCTTGCCGGTGACCGGGTCGCTGGCGGGCGAGATGTTGCCCGCGGCGTCCTTGGCCACGACGGTGAAGCTGTACTCGGTGTTGGCGGTCAGGCCGTCGATGGTCGCCGTGGTGCCGGTGGCGGCCTTGGTCTGGCCGTTGCCGTAGCGGACCTCGTAGCCGGTGACGCCGACGTTGTCGGTGGACGGGGCCCACGAGAGCGCGATGCTGGTCTCGGTGGTCTCGCCGACGGCGACGCCGGTCACCTTCGCGGGCGCGACGGTGTCCGGGATGTCCTCGACGGTGAAGGTGTGCAGGACGTTGTTCTGACCCGTGGTCGGGGTGCAGTCCGCGGTGAAGGTGCCCAGGTCAGTGGGGGTGCCGTTGGCGCGCAGCGGGGTCATGGTCAGCACCAGGTCGTGCACCGACAGGGTCGCGGTGCCCGGCTTGGTGAACTGCAGCGCGGGGGCGGCGCCCTTCGCGTTGACGACCAGGTCGTTGCCCGTCGGCGGGATCGGCTGGTTCGGCACCGCGGTCGGCACGCCGACGGCGAGGTGGCCCTGCGGGGCGCTCACCAGCGAGGTGGCCAGCGCCGTGCCCTGGATGGTCTCGGCGCCCACGAGCCGCAGGCCCTGGGTGGCGGTCGCACCCGCGTTGGACACCGCGGTGATGGCGATCGGCGGGGTGAACTCGCCTGCCTTGACCTTGGTGGGCAGCGCGTTGGTGTTGATGTCCACCGTGACCGTCTGGTTGCCGATCAGCGGGAACGGGCAGGAGTAGACCTGCTTGAGCGGCGGGACGTTGCCCACGCCGACGGTGGCTTCCGGCGCCACGGTCGGGCCGGTCAC
Source organism: Actinokineospora sp. NPDC051303 (assembly GCF_055586285.1). Lineage (NCBI taxonomy): Bacteria > Bacillati > Actinomycetota > Actinomycetes > Pseudonocardiales > Pseudonocardiaceae > Actinokineospora > Actinokineospora sp. NPDC051303. The sequence continues at coordinate 46,332 of NZ_JBVJIN010000022.1, read as the reverse complement.
CTCGTAGGTCTGCAGGATGGTGTCCTGGCCCGGGGTCGGCGTGCAGTCCGCGGTGAACGTGCCCAGGTCGGTGGGGGAGCCGTCCGCCTTGAGCGGCGTCATCTCCAGCACCAGGTCGGTCACCGCGAGGGTGGCGGTGCCCGCCTGGTCGAACCGCAGTGCCGGGGCGCTGCCGACGGCGTTGACCACGAGGTCGTTGCCGACCGGCGGGATGGCCTGCTCGGGGACGCTGGTCGGGACCTGGACGGTCAGGTCGCCCTGGCTGCCGGGCAGCTTCACGACCGAGGTGGCCCGGGCGGTGCCCTTGATGCGCTCGGCGCCGATGAGCCGCAGGCCCTGGGTGGCGGTCGCGCCCGCGTTCGAGACAGCCGTGATCTCGATCTGGGGGGTGAACTTGCCCGTGGTGATCGTCGAAGGCTGCGTGGTCTTGATGTTCACGCTGACGTTCTGGTTGCCGATCAGCGGGAAGGGACAGCTGTAGCTCTGGGTCAGCTCACCCTGGGCGGCGGAGCTGGTACCCGAACCGATCATGATGCCTGCGGCCACCATCGCCGCGGTGCCCAGAACGGCGACCCCGGTGGTCAGCCTTCTGGTTGGTCTTCTGGGTCTCAAGAGACTCTTCCTCCCTGACGATCACCCACCCGGGCGCGCCGAACACGGGCTACGGCTCGTCGGCCGTCAGCCCCAATTCGGCACTGCGCGGAAAGGTGTGTTACAAGCACGCTACGGAAGGCTAAATCAACCACTCGGCGAACCCGGGGACAAGAGTTTTCTTCGTATCGTTTTGGCAGCCCTGAAACTTGTCATTCCCGGCCAACCTTGGCCATGATCGATTGTCAGCGGCGCAACCCTGCTGATGGCGGTATAACGACTGGTCAGAGCGGCGGAAAGTCGCTTCCCGGGACAGTCTGGCGCTACGCCGAACGGCCTAGCTGGACAGCCGGGGGAACGTGGCTCTTGTCACAGGAGCCACATTTTATCGGCCGCTATTCTCATTTTCCGCGAAATTGGGGCTTTAGTGCCGTGTCGAAAGGGTGACCGTACTGTTTCGCGGTGTCGTCGCCGGAGAAGTCATTAATTAACCTGGTGGGCGGAATGTTGGTTAGTCGGCGTACGGGTCGTCGACCTCCGCGCCGATCTCCTCTTCCGGCACGACCGTCACCGACAGTGATCGGTCGAGCACGGTGAACACCGCGCCGGTCACGTCCTGGAGCACCGCGGCGCGCCCGAACGGCGTGTCGAAGGGAGCCACGCTCACCCGGCCGCCGAGCCCGCTCGCCGCCGCTGCGGTCGCGTCGGCGCCCACCTCGGGGGACACCTCGAAGAACACCATCCAGTGCGGCCGCTGGTCCGCCGGGAACTCGGGCCCCATCCGCAGCCTGCCCAGGACCTCCTCGCCGCGCACTCGCCAACTCGTGTAGTCGAGGATCTCGCCGTCGCCGATCTGGGTCTGGTCGAACCCGAACAGCGCGTGGAAGAACTCGTCGGCCGCGGCGCCGTCCCAGGTGTTCAGCTCCGCCCAGGTGAACGCGCCGGGGAACCCGGTGCCCAGGTGCCAGCCCCGGTCCTGCCGCCAGAACCCGATCGGGCCGCCGCTGGGGTCGGCGGCGATCAGCAGCCCGCCCTGGCCGGGGATCTCGCGGGGCTCGGTGAGGACCCGGCCGCCGAGATGGCGCACGCGCTCGGCGGTGTTGCCGGTGTCGTGGACGGTCAGGTACAGGGTCCACAGGCTCGGCTGCCCGCCCTGCGGGGTGTAGAGGCCCGCGACGGGGACGTCGTCCACGTAGGCCGTCCGATAGCCGTCGTCGCCTTCCCGGTAGGTCCAGCCGAACAGACCCCGGTAGAACTCGCAGCTCCCCAGCGGATCGGGGGTGGCCAGTTCCACCCAGCACGGTTTGCCCGGCGTTCCCTCCGGGAGCCCGGCTAAGCCGCTGATCGCGTCCGACGGTGTCATAGGGACCGACGTTAACCCGATCGGGTGGTCTCGTCAGCCACCGCCCGGTGGTGATCTACGCCGCGTTTCACCCGGCGGCGACGGGGGCATGGCCTGTGCTTTGCTGGCGGGTATGGGGCTGGTGTCGAGAGCGCGGGAGCGGCTGATCACCTCGCTGCGCGCGGCGGAGGTGCTGCCCAGTCCCAACATCTGGCACTGGCCCGACCTGTACGAGGCGGAGAACCGCGCCCAGGATGTCGACGGGGCGGTCTGGCGGCTGCTGGACGGGGTGGCCGACTGGACCGGCGACGTCCTCGACATCGGCTGTGGCGACGGCTTCCACCTGCCGCGCTTCGCCGAGCGGGCGGCCTCGGTGCTCGGCGTCGAGCCGCACCCGCCGCTGGTCGAGCGGGGCCAGGCCCGGGTCGCCGGGCTGCCCGGCGTCGCGGTCCGGCTCGGGTCGGCGCAGGCGCTGCCGGTGGCCGACGCGAGCTTCGACGTGGTGCACGCGCGCACCGCCTACTTCTTCGGCCCCGGCTGCGAGCCGGGGCTGCGCGAGGCCGACCGGGCGCTGCGCCCCGGCGGCACGCTGGTGATCGTGGACTTGGACGCCGCCCGGCCGCCCTACGGGCGCTGGATGCGGGCGGATCTGCCCACCTACGACTCCGCCGAGGTCGACCGGTTCTTCGAGTTGAAGGGGTTCGACCGGCACCGGGTGTCCACCGTCTGGCGGTTCGAGGACCGCGCGACGCTGGAGGCGGTGCTGCGCATCGAGTTCTCCGCGCCGGTCGCCGCGCGGGCCATCGCCCACGTGCCTGGGCTGGAGTTCCCGGTCGGCTACCGGGTGCTGGTGCGGCGCAAGCCGACCGGCCTGATCGTCGGCTGAGCTTGATCGTGGGCTGCGGCCGCTGGCGCGACCCGCCGCGCCCGGGCCCTGGGCGCGGCGGGTCACCACTCAGTCATCGTCGCTCGCCGTGTTCGCCTCGCCGAGCAGGGCGTACAGCGCGCGCCTCGCCTCGTTGAGGATGTCGACCGCGCGCGCCTTCTGCTGGGGGCTGGCGGCCTGCGAGACGGTCATCGCCGCGCCCGCGAGCTGGCCCATGGCCGTGCGCAGGTCGACCTCGCTGGGGTCGGCGTCGGCGGCGGCCTGCTCCCACGGCGGCGCGCCGCTGTGCCGGGCCGCGGCGGCAGTGCCGTCCTCGGTCAGCTCGAACAGGCGCTTGCCGCCTTCGCCGTCGATGCCGCGGACGAGTCCCTCGTCGGCGAGCAGTTGCAGCGTGGGGTAGACCGAGCCGGGGCTCGGCTTCCAGAACCCGCCGCTGCGCGCGGCGATCTCCTGGATCATCTCGTAGCCGTGCATAGGCCGTTCGGTCAGCAGTGTGAGCAGGGCGGCGCGCACGTCGCCGCGGCGCTGCCTGCCGCCGCCGCGCTGGCCGCCGTGGCCCCGGAATCCCCGGCTGGGCCCGGGTCCGTGCCCGTGCCTGCCGAAGCCGAAGGGCGGCACCTGCGGGAAGGGCGGGGTCATGGGGTCCTCCGGGTGGAACTCGCGCGGGTGGAACTCGCTGTCGTGGCCCGCGAAGCCGGGCCTGCCGTGGTGCTGTCGGTCGTGTCGGCGCCAAGGTCCGCGCCGGTGCTCAGGTGAGACACGCATTCTTCACTCCTAGGTCTTCGGTGTCGCAAGCGGTCGCTCGCGATAGGTCAACGATATATCGGAACGTATCGCGATGCAACAGCGATAGTCGAAAAAGTTCATAGTCGGAACCGACCGTGGGTGTGGTGGTGGAGTGGGCGGGAGCACCCTCGCGGCCGTGGGAGAATGGGGCGGTTATGACTTCACTCCCGCTCGTCTTCGACGCCCCTCGCCGCGGCCTGCCGCCCCGGCACCTCGCCGACCTCACCGCGGAGCAGCGCCGGGCCGCGGTGACCGAGCTGGGGGAGAAGGCGTTCCGGGCGAACCAGCTCTCCACCCACTACTTCGGCAGGCTCACCGCCGACCGCGCCGCGATGACCGACATCCCGGCCGCCACCCGCGACCGCCTCGCCGACGAGCTGCTGCCCCCACTGCTGTCGGTCGTCCGCCACGTCGCCTGCGACGACGGCTCCACCCGCAAGACCCTGTGGAAGGCGCACGACGGCACGCTCTTGGAGAGCGTCCTCATGCGCTACCCGGACCGCGTGACGCTGTGCGTGTCCAGCCAGGCGGGCTGCGGCATGGCCTGCCCGTTCTGCGCCACCGGCCAGGGCGGCCTACAACGGAACCTGTCCACGGCCGAGATCGTCGACCAGGTCCGCAGCGCCGCCGCCGACCTCCGCGACGGCGCCCTCGGCGAGCCCGGCAGGCTGTCCAACATCGTCTTCATGGGCATGGGCGAGCCCCTGGCGAACTACCGCCGCGTCATCGACGCCGTCCACCGCATCTGCGACCCCGCCCCGGATGGCCTGGGTATCTCCCAGCGCTCGGTCACCGTCTCCACGGTCGGCCTGGTCCCCGCGATCCACAAAATGGCGGAAGAAAACCTCAGCGTCCGCCTAGCTGTATCTCTGCACACCCCCGACGACGACCTACGCGACACCCTGGTCCCAGTCAACACCCGCTGGAAGGTCGCCGAAGTCCTCGAAGCGGCCCGCACCTACGCCGACAAAACCGGCAGGCGCGTATCAATCGAATACGCCCTCATCCGCGACGTCAACGACCACCCCTGGCGCGCGGACCTCCTGGGCAAGCTCCTGCGCAAGCACCTAGGCCAACTGGCCCACGTGAACGTCATCCCCCTGAACCCCACCCCCGGCAGCAAGTGGGACGCCAGCCCCAAACCCGTCGAACGAGAGTTCGTACGCCGCGTCAACGCCCAAGGCGTCTCCTGCACCGTGCGCGACACCCGAGGCCAGGAGATCGCGGCGGCCTGCGGCCAACTAGCCGCCGAGGGCTGACCCCCAAGCCCACAGAAGGCTCACCAATACCCCGATGAGTCAGGGAGCACACGCGCCCCCAACCAGTCCAGGCCGCGCCCGAGCCCGCCTGGTGTCAGATGGGTGGAGCAGGGCAGCAAACCCGCCAGCCCTGCCAGGCCGCACCTACGCTCGCCCAGTGCTCGATGGGGTGGAGTGGTTTCTTTGGGGGAGAAGGAAGATCCCTAAACTCGCCGTGGTCGTGGGGCCGAAGGCTCCCCACCCGTCTTTCCCACGACGGGATCTTCCTTCGTAGGGGCCCCAAAGAAACCACTCCACCCCATCGAGCAGACCCCGGAACCCAGCCCCCAACAGCGCAGAACCCTACTTACGCCAAGCCGTCCGGTTCTTGTGGATCTTCCAGCCCACGCCGAGCAGCAGCCCCGCCCCGATCCCGATCAGCCACAGATCCTCCGTGGCCCCCGTGTGGTTCCCGATCAGCAGAACGAACATGGCCAGCCCGACGAAGACCCCCGCGATCAGCGTCCCCTTGGGGAAGGAGCCGTGCCAGCCCCACTCGGCCGACGGCTCGTCCTGCGGGCTCACGGCTCCTGGCGCGGTGGCCTTCCGCTTTTCGAGCTCGGTGCTCGCCACGTGTCCTCCTCAGGCGTTGGGTCGTCGGGCGCGGCCACATGGTTTCACATCCCGCTCATGCCGAGGGCGCCGTGGTGTCCACGGCGCCCTCGGTGTGACAGGTCTCGCTTGTCAGACTCGGGCCCTGCCCCGCCCGGTGACCGCTCGGTAGATGGCGAGCAAGATGATCGAGCCGAGAATGGCCAGCAGCCAGGTTCGCAGGTCGAAGAAGTTGCCCAATCCGCCACCGAAGATCGCATTGCCGATGAAGCCGCCGAGAATGGCGCCGACAATGCCGATCAAGATGGTCACGATGACGCCGCCCGGGTCGTTACCAGGCATGATGGCCTTGGCGATGAGTCCGGCGACCAAACCGAGAACGATCCAGCCGATAATGCCCATCGAAGCTCCTTCCTCATGACCCCCGCCTCTCTCGTGGGGGTCTTCGCGCTGCTGAGGACATTCCCTGAGCTGCCCTGTTTCACTCCTGCGCGCGGGAACTTTTTCCCCGGTTGGGCCGAACAGCCCAGCCCGCGGCCCCGGCGGCTGCGGGGCGGCTCGCGACGTCGGGGACAATGGCGGTGATGACTGACTTCACAGCCCCCGGCGACAGCCGTCGGCGCTCACTGCTGGTGCTCGGCTCCACTGGTTCCGTGGGGACTCAGGCCCTCGACGTGGTCGCCGCGAATCCTGATCGGTTCACCGTCGCGGGACTTGCGGCGGGGGGCGCGGACCCGGCTCTGCTCGCCGAGCAGGCGTTGCGCTTCGGCGTGTCCGCCGTCGCGGTGACCAGGGCGACCGCGGCCGAGGATCTCCAACTCGCGCTGTATGCCGCCGCGCAGAAGGCGGGCTACGCGCAGGGGCAGTTCCGGCTGCCGAGGGTGTTCGCCGGGCCGGACGCGGTCACCGACTTGATCGAGGCGGTCCCGGCCGATGTCGTGCTCAACGCCGTCACCGGTTCGCGGGGGCTGGTGCCGACGCTCGCCGCGCTCAAGGTCGGGGCGACGCTGGCGCTGGCCAACAAGGAGTCCCTGATCGCGGGCGGTCCCCTGGTGCTGGCCGCGGCCAAGCCAGGGCAGCTGGTGCCGGTGGACTCGGAGCACTCGGCGATGGCGCAGGCGCTGCGCGGCGGCCGCGGCGACGAGGTCGACCGGCTGGTCCTGACCGCGTCGGGCGGCCCGTTCCGCGGCAAGGTCCGCGCCGAGTTGGTCCAGGTCACCGCCAAGGACGCGCTCGCGCACCCGACCTGGGCGATGGGTCCGGTCATCACGGTCAACTCGGCGACGCTGGTCAACAAGGCGCTGGAGCTGATCGAGGCGCGGCTGCTGTTCGACGTGCCCTACGACCGCATCGACGTGGTGGTGCACCCGCAGTCGGTGGTGCACTCCATGGTCACTTTCACCGACGGCTCGACGCTGGCGCAGGCGAGCCCGCCGGACATGCGGCTGCCCATCGCGCTGGCCCTGGCCTGGCCGGAGCGGGTGCCCGGCGCGGCCCGGGCGTGCGACTGGAGCACCGCGACCCAGTGGACGTTCGAGCCGCTGGACGAGGACACGTTCCCCGCGGTGCGGCTGGCCCGCGCGGCCGGGGAGACCGGCGGCTGCCTGCCCGCGGTGCTCAACGCCGCGAACGAGGAGGCCGTTGCCGCGTTCCTGCGAGGCGACACCACCTTCACAGCCATTGTGGACACTATTGGGCGGGTACTCGACGACGCAGGCGCCTGGCACGGCGAGCCGCGGGACGTCGAGGAAGTGCTCGCAGCGGAGCACTGGGCCCGAGTCCGAGCGCGAGAACTCCTCGCGGTGACAACTGGCTCGCGGGACTCCGCCGGGCCGGGAAGGAACTGACCGTGGTCGTTTGGCTCCTGTACCTCGTGCTCTTCGCGCTGGGCATCTGCGTGTCCGTCGCACTGCACGAGGCGGGGCACATGCTGACCGCGAAGGCGTTCGGCATGAAGGTGCGGCGGTACTTCATCGGCTTCGGCCCGACGCTGTTCTCGTTCCGCAGGGGCGAGACCGAGTACGGGCTCAAGGCGATCCCCGCGGGCGGGTTCTGCGACATCGCGGGCATGACCGCGTTGGACCCGGTGACCCCGGACGAGGCGCCGAGGGCGATGTGGCGGCACGCGGTGTGGAAGCGCGTCGTGGTGCTCTCGGCGGGCTCCATCACCCACTTCATCCTCGGCTTCATCATCCTCTACCTGATGGCCGTCACCCTCGGCCTGCCGAACTACACCGACCGCCCGCTGGTCGGCGGCACCGACTGCGCGGCGGCCAGCCAGGACCCCAAGACCTTCAAGCTCACCCCGTGCTCCCCGAACGACCCTTCGCCCGCCGCCGCTGCGGGGATCACCGAGGGCGACGAGATCGTGGCCGTCAACGGGCAGCCGGTGTCGACCTGGACGGAACTGGTCACCAAGGTCCGCGACCTGCGCGGCGAGAACACCTTCGTCGTCCAGCGCGGCGAGGAGCGGCGCACGGTCACCGTCGACGTGGCCCGGGTCCAGCGCGCCGCCGTCGGGTCGGTGCCCGAGCGCGACGACAACAAGGTCGTGGAGGTCGGCGCGGTCGGGATCGCCCCCGGCGGCATGGTGCAGTTCGGCGCGCTGTCCGCAGTCGGCGGCACGGTCTCCTTCACCGGCGAGATGTTCGTCAAGACCTGGGAAGGGTTGATGCGCTTCCCGGAGAAGATCCCGGCGGTGGTGCGCGCTATCGGCGGCGCGGAAAACGACCCGGAGCGCCCGGTCAGCGTCGTCGGTGCCAGCGTCATCGGCGCGGACGCCGCCGAGCAGGGCCTGTGGGAAGTCTTCGTGCTCATGCTGGCCGCGCTGAACTTCTTCGTCGGCGTGTTCAACCTGCTGCCGCTGCTCCCGCTCGACGGCGGCCACATCGCCATCGTGCTGTACGAGAAGGTCCGCGACGCCCTGCGCAAGGTCCGCGGGAAGGCGCCGGGCGGCCCGGTGGACTACAACAAACTGGCGGGCGTCACCATGGTGCTCGTCGTCCTCGGCGGCGCGGTCGTGCTGCTCACCGTGACGGCGGACATCGTGAACCCCATTCGCATTGGTCGTTGACTTTCTGAGAGGTTTGAGTAGATGCCCGACGTGATGCTCGGCATGCCGACGCTGCCGCCGCCGGTGCTCGGCGAGCGCCGCAAGACGAGGCAGTTGCGGGTGGGGTCGGTGGGCGTGGGCAGCGAGCACCCGATCTCGGTCCAGTCGATGACCACGACGGTCACCGCGGACGTGAACGCGACGTTGCAGCAGATCGCGGAGCTGACCGCGGCGGGCTGCGACATCGTGCGGGTGGCGTGCCCGTCGCAGGACGACGCGGAGGCGCTGGCGGCGATCGCGGCGAAGTCGCAGATCCCGGTGATCGCCGACATCCACTTCCAGCCCAAGTACGTCTTCGCCGCCATCGAGGCCGGGTGCGCCGCGGTGCGGGTGAACCCGGGCAACATCCGCAAGTTCGACGACCAGGTCAAGCAGATCGCTCAGGCCGCGAAGGACCGCGGGACGCCGATCCGGATCGGGGTCAACGCCGGTTCGCTGGACCCGCGCCTGCTGGCCAAGCACGGCAAGGCGACCCCGGAGGCGCTGGCCGAGTCGGCCCTGTGGGAGGCGTCGCTGTTCGCCGAGCACGACTTCCACGACATCAAGATCAGCGTCAAGCACAACGACCCGGTGGTCATGGTCCGCGCCTACGAGCTGCTGGCCGAGCAGTGCGACTACCCGCTGCACCTGGGCGTGACCGAGGCCGGTCCGGCGTTCCAGGGCACGATCAAGTCCGCCGTCGCGTTCGGCGCCCTGCTGCGCCAGGGCATCGGCGACACCATCCGCGTGTCGCTCTCGGCCCCGCCGGTGGAAGAGGTCAAGGTCGGCGCGCAGATCCTCCAGTCGCTCAACCTGCGCCCCCGCAAGCTGGAGATCGTCTCCTGCCCGTCCTGCGGCCGCGCCCAGGTCGACGTCTACACCTTGGCCGAGCAGGTCACCGCCGGGCTGGAGGGCATGGAGGTCCCGCTGCGGGTGGCGGTCATGGGCTGCGTCGTCAACGGCCCCGGCGAGGCCCGCGAAGCCGACCTGGGTGTGGCTTCCGGCAACGGCAAGGGCCAGATCTTCGTCAAGGGCAAGGTCATCAAGACCGTCCCCGAACACCAGATCGTGGAAACCCTCATCGAAGAAGCCCTCCGCATCGCCGAAGACATGGAGGCGCCCGAAGAGGGCGCGCCCGCGGCCCCGATCGTCACGGTGAGTTGACTTTCGATTCCCCAACGGCGGGGTGATCTGGCACCCTAGGGGCGTGTTGCGGCTTGCAGGAGCGCGGCTGCTCGACGAACGGGATGGTCAGGCGGTGCGCGCCGTGCTCACCGCCGATCCCGTGGCGTCCTGCATGGTGGCGTCGAGGATCGAGTCGGTCGGATTGGATCCGTGGCGGCTGGGCGGTGAGGTGTGGGGCTGCGACCTTCGGGGGTTGCGGACCGTCGGCAGGCTTGACGCGCTCTGTTTCGCGGGGCCGAATCTGATTCCTCTCCGTGGTAAGAGGTCGGCGTTGCGCGCGTTCGCCGACCGGGCGTTGCGCCGCAGGCGGATGTGCTCGTCCATGGTCGGCCCGGCCGAGCAGGTGCTGGGGCTGTGGGCGGAGTTGGAGACCGACTGGGGCCCGGCCCGCGAGGTGCGCGACGACCAGCCGCTGATGGCGGTCTCGACCGCGCCGCTGGTCGCCCCGGACTCGCTGGTGCGGCCGGTGCGCCCGGACGAGCTCGACCGCTACCTGCCCGCGGCGGTGAAGATGTTCATCGAGGAGGTCGGCATCGATCCCCGGCTCGGCGACGGCGGCGCGAGCTACCGCGCCCGGGTGGCCGAGCTGATCGCCGCCGGTCGGGCGTTCGCCCGGTTCGAGGGCGGGGACGTGGTGTTCAAGGCCGAGATCGGCGCGATGTCGAGCACCGTGGGCCAGATCCAGGGCGTGTGGGTGCACCCGGACCGGCGCGGGCACGGCTTGGGCGCGGCGGGCACGGCGGCGGTGGTGCACCGGCTGGTCACGTCGATGGGCCGCACCGCGAGCCTGTACGTCAACGCCTACAACGCCCCCGCTCGGGCCGCCTATGAGCGGGTCGGGTTCAGCCAGGTCGGGCAGTACGCGACTGTGCTGTTCTGATCGGATTCCGCCCCCGACCGCCGTTCTGCGGGCATACTGCGGCCGTGCGTGCCTCCCTTCGTCGTCCCGCGGCGCTGATCGCCGCGCTGGTGACTTTCCTTCCCCTGTCCGCCTGCGGGATGTTTGGCTCCGACCCGACGCCGGAGGACGCCGCGGCCCAGTTCGTCGCGGCGTTCGCGGGCGGCGACACCGGCACGGCCGCGGGGCAGACCGACTCGGCGGAGTCGGCGAAGGCGCTGATGGACAAGGTGCGCGGCGCGCTCAAGCCGTCGACGGTCAGCGCCCAGGTGAGCCGGGTCGAGTCCGCCGAGGGCCAGCCCAACGCGAAGGCGACGTTCCAGATCACCTGGGACCTCGGCCGCGGCAGGCTGTGGACCTACGACAGCGCGTTCGACCTGCGCGCCGAGGACGACGTCTGGAAGGTGCACTGGGAGCCCGCGGTGCTGCACCCGAAGCTCGGGGTGGGGCAGACGCTGGCCGTGCGCGACGTCGAGGCCGCGCTGGCGCCGGTGCTCGACCGCGAGGGCGTGCCGGTGCTCCAGCCGGAGCGGGTGGTCTCGGTGCTGTTCGAGCCAGCGAAGGCCGGTGACGCGAACGCCATCGCCGGACAGCTCGCCCAGGCGCTGTCGGGCATCGACGCCTCGATCACCGCGCAGAGCATCCTCGACGGCGCGGCCAAGGCGAACGGGCAGCCTTACCAGGTGGTCGCTCTCCGCGACGCGGACTACCAGAAGGTGCGCTCTCTGATCTACGAGCTTCAGGGCGTCCGGTTCACCGCGCAGTCGCGGCTGCTGGCCGCCGACCGCAAGCTGGCGCCGACGCTGATGCCGGGCATCCGCAAGCTGGTCGAGGACCAGGTGGAGGGCAAGGCGGGCTGGCGGGTGCACACCGTCGACAGCGCGGGCGCCGAGGGCGAGGAGCTGTTCGCCAAGCCCGCGCAGCCCGCGAAGGCGGTGCAGGTCGCGCTGAGCAAGCGGGTGCAGGACGCGGCGCAGGGCGCGATCGCGGGCGAGCAGACGCCGTCGATGATCGTGGCCATCGAGCCTTCCAGCGGCGAGGTGCTGGCCGTCGCGCAGAACGAGCCAGCCGACAAGCAGGGGCAGCTCGCGCTGACCGGCCGCTACCCGCCGGGCTCGACCTTCAAGATCGTCACGGCCGCCGCGGCGCTGGCGTCCGGGAAGGCCACCGCGGAGACGCCGCTGGGCTGCCCGCCCACCACCGTGGTCGACGGCCGGGAGATCCCCAACAGCGGCAAGTTCGACAAGGGCGTCGTCCCGCTGCGCAGCGCGTTCGCGTTCTCCTGCAACACCACCTTCGCCGACCTCGCCGTCACCATGGCGCCCGACGAGCTGACCGGCATGGCCAAGCGGCTCGGCCTCGGAATCGACTACGTGATGCCCGGCGCGACCACCATCACCGGGTCGGTGCCGCCCGCGGCGAACAAGGTCGAGCGCGCCGAGGACGGCTTCGGCCAGGGCAAGGTCGTGGCCAGCCCGTTCGGCATGGCCGTGGTGGTGGCCGGGGTCGCCGCGGGCAGCGTGCCCAAGCCGGTGCTGGTGCGCGGCGTGGAGACCAAGGCCGACAGCAGTCCCGAACCCGTTCCCGGGGCCGTGCTGGAGTCGGTGCGCGCGATGATGGCCGAGGTGGTCGCGGGCGGCACCGCGGGCACGTTGCAGGCCTACGGCGACGTGCGCGGCAAGACCGGGACCGCCCAGTTCGGCGACGGCACCCGCTCGCACGGGTGGTTCGTCGGGTACCGCGGCGACCTCGCGTTCGCGGTGCTGCTCACCGATGTCGGACAGTCCGGCACGGCGGTGCAGGCCGCCGGGAGGTTCCTGGCCGCCCTCGGGTGACCGGAGGGGGCCCTGTCGCGAAGCGCTGGCGTGTGCAGGCACTTCGAGGCAGGGCCTAGGGTGGAAGGCATGTCCGTCCGCGCCCCGTTGACACCCGGCAAGCAGTCTCCCCGCCGGGTCGTGCCGTCCACCATCGTCCGTCCCGAGTACGTGGACCGTCCCGCGCCCGCGCGCAGCACCGACCCGTGGGTGCAGCCGCCGGAGGTCGTCGAGGCCATGCGGGTGGCGGGGAAGATCGCCGCGCAGGCGCTCCAGGAGGGCGGTAAGGCCGCCAAGCCGGGCGCGACCACCGACGACGTCGACGCGGTCGTCCACGAGTTCCTGATCGACCACCGCGCCTACCCGTCGACGTTGGGCTACCGGGGCTTCCCGAAGTCCTGCTGCGTCTCGCTCAACGAGGTCATCTGCCACGGCATCCCGGACTCGACGGTGATCGAGGACGGCGACATCGTCAACATCGACGTCACCGCCTACATCGGCGGTGTGCACGGCGACACCAACGCCACCTTCCTCGCGGGCGAGGTCAGCGAGGAGGCCCGGCTGCTGGTCGAGCGCACCCACGAGGCGACCATGCGGGCGATCAACGCGGTGCGCCCCGGCCGCGAGTTCAACGTCATCGGCCGCGTGATCGAGAAGTACGCCAAGCGGTTCGACTACGGCGTCGTGCGCGCGTTCACCGGCCACGGCATCGGCCGCGCGTTCCACAGCGGCCTCGTGGTGCTGCACTACGAGGACCTCAACGACAAGACCGTCATCGAGCCCGGCATGACCTTCACCATCGAGCCGATGATCACCCTCGGGACCATCGACTACGACATGTGGGACGACGACTGGACGGCCACCACCAAGGACAAGAAGTGGACCGCCCAGTTCGAGCACACCTTGCTGGTGACCGAGACCGGCGCGGAGATCCTGACCCTGCCCTGAGCGCTCACGCCAGGCTGAGCAGCACCTCCAGCACCGCGACGGCGACCGGCTTCGGGTCGGTCGCGCAGGCCAGGTGGTGGGTGTCGAGTTCGCGCGCGGGCCAGCCCAGCGCGCGGGCCGCGGCGAGGTCGTCGCGGTAGGCGGCCGAGAGGGCGACGTACCCGGCAGGCCCGTCCCACTCGACGCTGGGGCGGGGCTCCTTGAGGAACGCCAGCGGCACCTCGGGGGCCTCGTCGGCGATCTCGGCGCGCAGCGCGGCGTCGGCGACGAGTTCGGGCAGCGGGTCGGTGTCGAACCAGTGGTGCCAGCGCGGCAACTGGCCGTCGCGGCTGCGTTCGCGCAGCCGCGTGTACAGCTCCGGGGGCGCGCTGTCGCGCCAGCTCTTGCCCGGGGTGGGCAGACCGGCGTCGAGGTAGAGCAGGCCGCGCACGTCTTCGAGTTCGTCGGCGAAGGCGGGCAGCAGCGGCCCGGCCCCGCTGTGGCCGACGAGCATCAGCGGGCCGGTCACGGCGACGTCGGACATGGCGTCGGACATGGCGTCGGCGAACGCGCCGATCAGGCGCTGGTGGACCGGCGGGGTGACCACGCTGGGCAGCAGGTCCAGGACGAGGGTGGGATGCCCGAGGGCGGCGAGTTCGTCGGCGAGCGGGCGCAGGCTGGCTGGGCCGAGGAACGGGCTGTGCACCAGGACGGCGGTGACGGGTGCGGCGGGCATGACCGGGATGATGACAGCCCGCGTGGCGATCAGGGGAGGGGACTGGCGAATGTCGGGAGCGCTGCTGGTCGCGGGCACGACCTCGGACGCGGGCAAGAGCGTCTTGGTGGCGGGCCTGTGCCGCTGGCTGGCCCGCGATGGCGTGCGGGTGGCGCCGTTCAAGGCGCAGAACATGTCCAACAACTCGATGGTCACCGCGGACGGCGGTGAGATCGGCCGGGCGCAGGCGGTGCAGGCCGCGGCGTGCGGGCTGGCGCCGAGCGTGCGGTTCAACCCGGTGCTGCTCAAGCCGGGCTCCGACCGCAGCTCGCAGGTCGTGGTGCTGGGCCGCCCGGTGGGGGTGGCCAGCGCGCTGTCGTACCGGGAGCGCAAGGCGGAGCTGATGGAGACCGTGCTGGCGACCCTGGCCGGGCTGCGCGCGGATTTCGAGGTCGTGGTGTGCGAGGGCGCGGGCTCGCCGACCGAGATCAACCTGCGGGCGAACGACATCGCGAACATGGGGCTGGCCCGCGCGGCGGGGCTGCCGGTGCTGGTGGTGGGCGACATCGACCGGGGCGGGGTCTTCGCGCACCTGTTCGGCACGCTCGCCTTGCTCGACGCGGCCGACCAGGCGCTGGTCTCCGGGTTCGTGATCAACAAGTTCCGCGGCGACCCGGCGCTGCTGGAACCCGGTCTGCGCCAACTGCGCGGTCTTACCGGCCGAGACGTCCTCGGCGTTCTGCCGTGGCGCGAAGAGTTGTGGCTGGACGCGGAAGACTCGCTGTCTTACGCGGCTGACGGCGTCGTGGGACGGCCCTTGCCGCCGGTCGGCGAGCAGTGGCTGCGGGTGGCCGTGGTGCGGCTGCCGCGGATCTCCAACGCGACCGACGTGGAGGCGCTGGCGTGCGAGCCGGGGGTGTCGGTCCGGTTCGTCACCGAGCCGTCGCGGCTGGCGGACGCGGACCTGGTGGTGCTGCCCGGCTCGAAGTCGACCGTGGCCGACCTGGGCTGGCTGCGGGAGACCGGCCTCGCCGACGCGGTGGCCGCGCACGCGGCCCGGGGCCTGCCGGTGCTCGGGGTATGCGGCGGTTTCCAGATGCTCGGCGCGCGCATCGATGACCGGGTCGAGTCCGGCGCCGGGGCGGTCGACGGGCTGGGGCTGCTCGACGTGGACGTGGCCTTCGCGGAGGAGAAGACGCTGAGCCGCCCGCACGGGACGGCGTTCGGCGAGCCCGCGACGGGCTATGAGATCCACCACGGCCAGGTCGTCCGGCGCGGCGACCTGCCCGGCCTGGTGACGCTGCCGGACGGGGCGGTGGAGGGCGCCGTGGCGGGCGCGGTGCTCGGCACCCACTGGCACGGCCTGTTGGAGAACGACGGCGTCCGCCGCGCGCTGCTGCGCTGGGCCGCCGAGCGGTCCGGGCGGGTCGGGTTCCGGCCAGCCAGGGACGTCTCGTTCGCCGCGGCCAGGGCCGCCCAGCTCGACCTGCTGGGCGACCTGGTCGCCGACCACATCGACACTGACGCGGTCCGGCGGTTGATCGACCGCGGCGCCCCGGCGGGCCTGCCGACGCTGCCGCCGGGCGCGCCCGCCCTTGAGACCGCCGCGACTACTTGAGGTCGAGGTCGGCGATCAGCTCGTCGAGGAACCCGGCCGCCTCGGCCGCCGCCCGCTGGGTGTCCTGCTCGCGGATAGCGTTGACCAGGCCCTGGTGGTCGATGCTGATAGCCGTGCTCGGGTCGCTGTTTACCGTGGTGGCGACAGACGCGCGGACGACCTCGGTCAGGCCCTGGTACAGCTCGGCCAGCAGCGGGTTGTGCGAGCACTTGACGACCGCGAGGTGGAAAGCGGCGTCCTTGTCGACCCCCGCCTCGTAATTCTTGGCCTCCATGAACCGGTCGCGCTCGGCGAGCAGCGCGGTCAGCTCGTCCAGCTCCGTCTCGGTGCGGTTCGCCGCGGCCAGCCGCGCGCCCTCGACCTCCAGGGTCCGCCGGACTTGCAGGACGTCGCGCAGCTCGGTGCCCGCGAGCCTGCGCACGGCGCCGGAGAACTCGCTGGTGGCGCGGACGAAGGTGCCGTCGCCTTGGCGCACCTCCAGCAGCCCGGCGTGCGCGAGGGCCCGGACCGCCTCACGGACGGTGTTGCGCCCGACGCCGAGGGCGCTGACGAGCTCGGGTTCGGTCGGGATGCGCTCGCCGACCTTCCACTCGCCGTTGGCGATGGCCGAGCGCATCTGCTCGATCACCTGGTCGACGAGGCCGGATCGCCGGGTAGTGGCCAACGGCACAGCGCCATCCTTTCATCCAAACATCCTACGTGGGGACACCAGCGTCCCTGGCGGTCCGCCGTGACCCGGCCTCGAAGCCGAACCCGGCGGCGCCACGGACGCCATGACTGCCACGGTGGCGATCACTGCGGCGACCAAGAGAGTGCCACGGCCACGCTGCCGCACCAGCCACAGTCCCGCCCGCGGGTCCGGACCGCGGCCCTGGCGGACGCGCCGCGACGGGCCCCGGCGCCGCCCTTGCCGCCGTGTGTCCGCGTCCCGCGATCACCAGTCTCGCATCCGCGCAGGCCGACGACCGAATCTCCACCGGCGTGGCAGGCCCTCCGCGCGTGGCTCGTGCCACCGGCGGCGGGCTGGGGCCGGACCGCGGCCCTAGTCGGTCGGGTCCAGCGGCAGGTTGAGCAGGGCGTTCTCCACGACCTCGGGCAGGCCGGGGTGGATCCAGTACTGCCCGCGGGCCATCGAGCGGGCGTCCAGGCCGAAGCTCATCGCCTGGATGATCGGCTGGAGCAGCGTGGGCGCCTGCGGGCCGATGATGTGCGCGCCCAGAATCCGGCCGGTCGCCGGGTCGGCGAGGATCTTGGCGAACCCGGTGGTGTCCTCCATCGCCCAGCCGTACGCGACGCCGCCGTAGGCCTCGGTCGCGGCGACCCAGGGGGCGTCGCCGCGCTCGGCCTCCTGCTCGGTCAGCCCCACCGAGGCGATCTGCGGCGCGGTGAACACCGCGTGCGGCACGAACCGGTGGTCGGCCGCCGTCAGCTTGCCGGGGTTGAGCAGGTTGTGCTGGACGACCCGCGCCTCGTGGTTGGCGACGTGCTTGAGCTCCCACGGCGAGCTGATGTCGCCCAGCGCCCACACGCCCTCGGCGCTGGTGCGCTGGAACTCGTCCACCAGCACGTGCCCGGTCGGCGCGACCGCGATCCCGCCAGCGTCGACCGCGAGCAGGTCGGCGTTCGGGGTCCGGCCGACCGCGACGAGCAGCAGGTCGCCCTCGACGGTCTCCGCGCCGTCCGGGCCCTCCAGGTGTAGCCGCACCCCGTTGCCCGCGCGCTCGGCCAGCACCGCCTTGCGGTCCAGCCGCACGTCCCAGCGCTGTTGGGCGAGCTGGGTGAACCGCAGGCTGATGTCGCGGTCCTCCCCGCGCAGCAGCGCGCCGGAGCGCGCGACCACGGTCACCTCGACCCCGAACGCCGAGAACACGTGCGCGAACTCGGCGGCGATAAACCCGCTGCCCAGGATCACCAACCGCCGGGGCAGCTCGTCGAGCCGCATCACGGTGTCGCTGGTGTGGAAGGCCACGTCGTGGATGCCCTCGATCTCGGGCACGACCGCGCGCCCGCCCGCGGCGAGGACGATTCGCTCCGCGGTGATCGTCTCGGCCGGGGAGCCGTCGTTCGGGGTGATCTCCAGCCGCCGCTCGCCGACGAACCGCGCCGCGCCGAGGTAGACGTCGACGTTCGCGTTGTCCGGGTGCGCCATCCGGTACTTGCGGCCGCTGTCGGCGATCGGGTCGATCCGCCCGAAGATCCGGTCGCGGATCGCGGGCCAGTCCACCGCGTCCAGCGTCTCGTGCACCCCCAGCCGGGCGGCCGCGGCGGGAACCGAGGCCAGGTCGGCGGCGTGCACGAACATCTTGGTGGGGATGCAGCCCACGTTCAGGCAGGTCCCGCCGAACACGCCCCGCTCGACCATCGCCACCCGCCAGCCCGCGAACCGCGGGTCGAGCAGGGAGTTGCCGGAGCCGGTTCCGATGATCACCAGGTCGTAGTGGGCCACGATCACATCCAACCCCATCCCACCCGCTTGGCATTCCACGTATCCGGCGGCGACTTGGTTGCTCTTGCACTACATACGCCACACGCCGGACTTGGGCGGGAGGGCCGCGGGTGGGGTCGGCCCTCCCGCCCGCCGCGCGGGCTCAGTGCGCGTAGGTCGGGGTGATGATCGCGCGTGCCAGGGTGTGGAACGCCAGGTTGAAGCTCACTACGGCCGGGCTCGCGGTCTCGTCCACGTCCAGCTTCTCCACGTCGACGGCGTGCACCACGAAGTAGTACCGGTGGTCCTGGTCGCCCTGCGGCGGCGCGGCGCCGCCGTAGGCGTGGGAGCCGAAGTCGGTGCGGACGTGGAACGCGCCAGCGGGCAGGGTGTTGTCGGCCTCGCCCGCGCCGGTCTCCAGCTCGCTGACGTCGGCGGGGATGTTCACCACGACCCAGTGCCAGAAGCCGCCGGGGATCGGCGCGTCCGGGTCGAAGCAGGTCACCACGTAGCTCTTGGTGCCCTCGGGCGCGCCGCTCCACGTCAGCCGCGGCGAGCGGTTCTCCCCGCCTGCGGAGTCGTGGACGTGCTTGAGGTCCAGCTTCTCCCCGTCGCGCACGTCGGTCGAGGTGACGGTGAACTCGCCGGTCTTGGGCAGCAGGGCGTACGGGTCGGGCGCGACCGGGCGGTCCAGGCTCATGGACGGTCCTCCACAACTTGCCGGTGATCTTCCGGGAGCGAATCTAGCCCCGGCCGTGAACCTAGTGGTGACCGCGGCCCGAGGCTCATCGAGCGGCTGTGGACGAACCGGCCACCTCCCGCGGTGAATCCGCCTACTGTGGGGCTGGACCACTTTCTGGGAGGAAATGTGACCGACAGCGCCGACAGCCCCAGCCCCGGTTCCGACGGCGAGGTCTCGCGGTCGTCCACGCGGGTTCGCTTCCCGCGGATCAGCCCGCGCGCCTACGAGCACCCGGCCGACCGGGGCGCGATGGCGGCGCTGCGCGCGGCCCCCGGGGTCGCCGAGGTGCTCAAGGCGGTGTCCGGCCTGTTCAGTGAGCGGGGCGAGCGGCTGCTGGCGCTGGCCTCGGCCATCCGGGTCGGCGAGAAGCAGTACCCGAAGATCGACCGCCTGCGGCTGGAGTGCGCCGAGGTCCTCGACCTGGACACCGTGCCGAACGTCTTCGTCCAGCGCGACCCGAACGCCAACGCGATGACCGTCGGCATCGATGAGCCGTTCATCGTGCTGACCACCGGGCTGGTCGAGGCGCTGGACAGCGAGAGCCTGCGGTTCGTCGTCGGCCACGAGATGGGCCACGTGCTCTCCGGCCACGCGGTCCTGCGCACGCTGCTGCTGCGGCTGGTGCACCTGCAGATGACCGTCGCGTTCATCCCGGCGGGCGCGCTGGCGCTGCGCGCGGCCATCGCCGCCCTGCGCGAGTGGTTCCGCAAGGCGGAGCTCACCTGCGACCGCGCGGGCCTGCTGTGCGGGCAGGACCCGGCCGCCGCGCTGCGCGCCCACGTCTACCTCGCGGGCGGCACCGACCTGACCCAGATCGACATTCCGTCCTTCCTCCAGCAGGCCAAGGAGTACGAGGACGTGGACGACATCCGCGACAGCATCCACAAGCTGCGCGCCGTCGAGGGGATGAGCCACCCGTTCGCGGTGGTGCGGGCGGCGCAGTTGCAGCGCTGGGCGGCCTCGGCGGAGTACCGGGCGATCCTGGCGGGCGACTACCAGCGCCGCGACGACGAGGCCCCCGGCAGCACGTTCAGCGACGACATGAGGTCGGCGGCCAAGTCGTACAAGGAGTCCTTCGCCGCGTCCACCGACCCGCTGGCCCGGGTCCTCAACGACGTCGGCGAGGCGCTGTCCGGGGCGGCGGGCAAGGTGTTCAGCCGGTTCGGCGGCGGTGGCGGTAATGCTGACGCGCCGCGCCCGGACGACGCCGGAGCCGCGAAGAACTGACCGGACCGGTCACGGGCGGGGGGCGTACATGATCAGGGCGACCCCCGCCAGGCAGACGAGCGCGCCCGCGACGTCCCACCGGTCGGGCCGGAAGCCGTCCACGGCCATCGCCCACAGCAGCGACCCGGCGACGAACACGCCGCCGTACGCGGCCAGGATGCGCCCGAAGTGCGCGTCCGGTTGCAGGGTGGCGACGAAGCCGTAGGCGCCCAGCGCCAGCACACCGCCGAGCACCCACAGCCAGCCCCGGTTCTCGCGGACGCCCTGCCAGACCAGCCAGGCCCCGCCGATCTCGGCCAGCGCGGCGACCACGAACAGCGCCACCGACTTCGCCACGGTCACCGCGCTCACCTGCCCGTCGCGGTGAAGTGCTGGATGTCCACTGGGGAGGTCCACGTGCCGCCCCAGCTCCACCCGATCGAGCCGAACGCGCGCACGACGGCGTCGCCCGCGAACACCATGCCCGGCCTGCGGCGCGCGCGGTCCACGTACGCCGAGGCCAGCTCGGGCAGCACCAGGTTTCCCTTGACGTAGGGGTTGCAGAACGGGTTCACGTCGATGGCCAGCCCGGAGGCGTGCGCCGACCAGGTCGTCAGGTTCCGCGCGGGGCGGCAGACGAACGCGGTGGTGTTGTTGCCGTCGCCGGTCGGCGGCAGGTCCAGTTCGGGCAGGGCGGTCACCCGCATCTCCTCGATCGGGAACCGCGCCGCGAACAGCGTGCCGAACACCCGGGTGACGTCCTCGGCGACGCGGGCGTTGACGATCATCTCGCCGGTGTGCGGGCGGCCGTCGAACCCCCAGAACGACATCGTCAGGTACCGCAGGTCGGCCCGCACCACCGGGCACTGGGGCTGCCAGGTGCTGCGCGCTAGGACCGCGTCCGGCACGGGGTTCACCGTCGCGGCGTAGCGGCCGTCCGCGGGCGGCGGCAGCAGGTCCCTGGTGGGCAGCGACCGCTCGGCGAGCGCCGGGGGCGTCGGCAGCACCTTCCCGAATCCGTCCGGCCGCAGCGGCAGCGGGGTCGCGCCCACGACCCAGGCTGGCGCGGGGTCCGGAGGCCGCGACGACGCGGGAACCGACGCCGGGGAAGATGTGGGCGCCGGAGACACCGCGGACCCCGGAGGCTCGGGCGGACCCGAGGTTTCCGAGGGAGCCGACGCTGACGCGGACTCGGGTGGGGGCGCGCTCGACTGGGCGGCCCGCTGCTGCTCCGGCGTGACGCACCCTGTCACGACGGCGGCAAGAGCGAGGGCGGGAATCAGGCGACGCACGGCTCCAGCATGCCCCAGGCCAACTGCACCCCTTCGGGTGACAGCGTCGGGGGACCGCCGCGGGCCCGCTTGACCTAGCGTGTCCACGGCGAGCACGGACATCACCGATGGGAGATTTTCTTCATGAGGGGACACGCGCGCCGAGTTCTCGGCGCCGTCGCGGCCGTCGCTGTCGCCGCGGCTGTGCTCGGCCACTTCGGCGGCGCAGAAGCGAACCAACTGACAGCGGCGAACCAGCAGTCAGCGGCGAGCCAGCAGGGCGCCCAGATCGTCGGCGGTCGCCGGGTCGCCATCGCCGACCACCCCTATGTGGTCTACCTGACCACGAGCCAGGGCCACCAGTTCTGCGGCGGCACGCTCGTCGCCCGGGACAAGGTCGTCACCGCCGCGCACTGCGCCAAGGCGTTCCCGCAGGGCGTGCGCGTCGTCGCGGGCCGGGAGGACAAGCAGTCGCAGGCGGGCGCGGACGCCAAGGTGGTCAAGGTGTGGACGCACCCGCGCTACCAGGAGGTGACCACCGGCGACGACGTCGCGGTGCTGACCCTCGACCGGGCCGTGCCGTACCAGCCGCTGCCGATCGCCACCCCCGCCGACGGCGCGGGCCTCTACGCCGCGGGCGCCCCGGCCACGATCCTGGGCTGGGGGCGGGTCGCCGAGGGCGGCTCCCCGTCGCGCTTCCTGCTCGGCGCCCAGGTCCCGCTGGTCGCCGACGCCGACTGCGGCCGGGTGTACCCGGCCTTCGCGGCGAAGTCGATGGTGTGCGCGGGCCTGGCCCAGGGCGGGGTCGACACCTGCCAGGGCGACTCCGGCGGCCCGCTGGTTGTCGACGGCAGGCTCGTGGGCATCGCGTCGTGGGGCGAGGGCTGCGCGCAGCCGGGCAATCCCGGCGTCTACACCCGCGTCGCCGCTTACGCCGACCTGATCGCCCAGCACCTGTGATATCCACGCTGATGTGAGCGCACTGCACTCGGCCCACGGCCCGGACCTGCCCGCGGCCACGCTCTACCGCCTGCTCAGGCTCCGGGTCGAGGTGTTCATGCTGGAGCAGGACTGCCTCTACCAGGAACTCGACGGCCACGACCTGCTGCCCGACACCCTGCACCTGTGGTGGCAGCCCGACGACGAGCCGTTGGCCTACCTGCGCGTCCTCGGCGCTCCCGGCGGCGAGCGCCGCGTCGGCCGGGTGTGCGTCGCGCGGCCCGCTCGCGGCTCCGGTCTCGGCGGCAGGCTCATGGCGGCGGCCTTGGCGCACATCGGCGAGGACGAGAGCGTGCTCGCCGCCCAGGTCCAGGTGCGGGACATGTACACCCGCTTCGGCTACCGGCCCGAGGGCGAGGTGTTCGACGACCACGGCGTCGCCCACATCCGGATGCGGCGGCCCGCCAGGACTGGACAGCCTTGACCACTAGACAGCCTTGACCGCTAGCCAGCCTTGACCGCCTCGACGGTGTAAGTCGCGGCCAGCCGCTCCGGGGTCTCCCGCAGCCGCCACTGCCCCGCCGTGTCCTCGACCATGTGTCCGGGCAGGGCGTTCCACGGCACGCTGTCGTGCTCCTCAAGCCGGGTGAGCCGCAGTCCCGCGTCCAGCAGCGCGGTCACCACCTCGCCCACCCCGTGGTTCCAGCTGTAGGAGCGGGTGTGGGTGAACACCGCGTCGGTCGCCACGTAGGTCTCGTCCCCGTCCAGCGCCAGCGGCTCGGCCTGCTCGAAGTAGGAGTACCTCGGCACGGGCGGGTCGGCGTGCTCGTCCAGCGTCCACAGCATCGGGTGGCCCTCGCGCAGGAACACCCGGCCGCCGGGGCGCAGCAGGTCGGCGACCACCCGCGCCCACCGCGCGACAGACGGCAGCCAGCACAGCGCGCCGATCCCGGTGTAGACCAGGTCGTAAGAGCCTGCCCCGAGGACGTCGACCGCGTCATAGACCTCGGCCTCGTGGTAGTCGATCAGGTCCCCGGCCAGCTCGCGCGCCTGTCGCAGCGCGGTGGGGGAGAAGTCCAGGCCGCTCATCCGCGCGCCCAGCCGCGCCAGCGAGAGCGTGTCCGTCCCGATGTGGCACTGCAAATGCGCCCCGCGGACTCCGGTCAGGTCGCCCAGCCGGGGCCGGTCGAACCGCACGACGTCGCTGAGGTGGTCCGGGTCGTCCCGGAACCGCCGCACGCCGTAGTCCGGCGACGCCGCGTGCGCGGGCGCGCGCTCGTCCCAGTTGGCCTTGTTGACCGCTATGTAATCGGCCCTGTCATCGGTCATGCCGACCACCCCCCCGCCCCATCATGGGCGCGTGGGCGAGGCGGGGCGACCGAGTTTCAGCGCGGGGCGCAGCGGGTGACGACCTCGACCGCGCGGTCGATCTCGCCCTCGGTCAGGTCCGCCCGCGCGGTCAGCCGCAGCCGGGAAACCGAGTCGGGCACTGACGGCGGCCGGAAGCACCCGACCCACACCCCGGCGGCCCGGCAGTCCTGCGACCAGGCCAGGGCGGCGTCCGGGGACGGCGCGCGCACCGACACCACCGCGGCGTCCGGCTCGCTGGCCGCCAGCCCCGCCGCGCGCAGCCGCTCCGCGAGAGTCCGGGCGATCTCCAGCACCCGCCCGGCGCGCTCTGGCTCCTCCTTGAGCACGGTCAGCGCGGCCAGGGCCGCGGCGGCGCTGCCCGGGGCGAGCCCGGTGTCGAAGATGAAGCTGCGCGCGTTGTCGACCAGGTGCCGGATGACCCGCCGCGGCCCGAGCACGGCGCCGCCCTGGGCGCCCAGCGACTTCGACAGGGTCAGGGTGGTCACCACGTCCGGCGCGCCCGCGAGACCGGCGGCGTGCACGGCCCCCCGGCCGCCGTCGCCGAGCACCCCGAAGCCGTGCGCGTCGTCGGCGATCAACGCCGCCCCGTTCGCCCGGCACACGGCGGCGAGGTCGTTCAGCGGCGCGAGGTCGCCGTCCACACTGAACACCGTGTCGGTGACGAACACCGCGCGCTCGGTCCGCCGGGTCGCCAGCGCGCGGCCCGCGGCGGCCGGGTCGGCGTGCGCGGTCACCGCCACCTCGGCGCGCGAGAGCCTGCACCCGTCGATCAAGGAGGCGTGGATGTAGGCGTCGGTCACGATCGAGCAGTTCTTGCCGGACAGGGCGGTGACCGCGCCGAGGTTCGCGGCGAACCCGGAGGAGAACACCAGCGCCGACTGCGTCCCGCAGAACCGCGCCAGCTCGTACTCAAGCTCGCTGTGCAGCTCCGTGCTGCCGGTGACCAGCCGTGACCCGGTGGACCCCGCGCCCCAGCGCAGCGTGGCCGCCGCCGCGGCGCCGCTGACCCGCTTGTCCTTCGCCAGTCCCAGGTAGTCGTTGCCCGCGAGGTCGAGCAGGTCCGAGTCGGGCCTGCGCGGGCGAAGCTGCCTGCTCAGACCCGCGCGCCGACGTTCTTCCGCGTGCGCGTCGAGCCAGTCGAAGACCTGG
The DNA here is from genome assembly GCF_055586285.1 of Actinokineospora sp. NPDC051303. Taxonomy (NCBI): domain Bacteria; kingdom Bacillati; phylum Actinomycetota; class Actinomycetes; order Pseudonocardiales; family Pseudonocardiaceae; genus Actinokineospora; species Actinokineospora sp. NPDC051303. The sequence continues at coordinate 21,526 of NZ_JBVJIN010000022.1, read as the reverse complement.
TCAGCGGGGCTGGGTCCGTCCGGGTTCACGCGTGGGAGTCTGACACCGCCGCCCGGACCCGCCCAGGTCCGGGTCGCCAACGTGACTGACGATACGGTCGTGGCATGCGTGGCGCCGTGAGTTTCGTGGGAGCTGGACCTGGTGCGGCCGACCTCATCACCCTGCGCGGGGCGAGCCGGATCGCCGAAGCCGACCTCGTGCTGTACGCGCCGAGCATCATCGACGCCACCTGGCTGCGCGAGCACACCAGAGCCGACGCCGAGCTGGTCGATCTGGGCCGAATCGAGCCCGACGAGCTGCTGGAGCTGTACCGCAGGCTGGCGAGCAGGCGGCACCGGGCGGTGCGAGTCGTCGCGGGCGATCCCGCGCTGAGCCCGGAGCTGCGCGAGCAGCGGGAGACCTGCGCCCGGCTCGGCCTCGACGTCGAGGTGGTTCCCGGGGTGTCCCCGGTGTCGGCAGCCGCCGCGGCCACCGGCAACGGCCTGGTCGAGGCGGGCGGCCCGGACACGCTGGTGGTCACCGGCACCGACGCGGACTTCGAGCGGGTCCGCGAGATCGCCGCCGAGAGCCGCACCATCGCGGTGCAGGCCCCGGCCGCGCGGGCCGCCGAGCTGGTCGAGGCGCTGACCGCGGCCGGACTCGACCCGGAGGTCCCGGTCGTGGTGGCCTACAAGGTGACCTGGCCGGACGAGACGGTGCTGCGCACCACGCTCGGCGAGCTGGTGGCCGAGGTCAAGCGCGCGAACCTGTGGCGGCACGCGCTGTTCCTCGTCGGTGACGCGCTGTGCCAGGCCAAGCCGCGCGCCGGGTACGCCCCGCGCGACCCGGAGCAGCCCGCGGCGCAGCGGTGGACCTCCCGCGGTTGGCGCTCGTCCGGCGGGGAGGGCCGCCGGTCCTGGGCGCGGCGCGCGGCCGAGCCGGAGCCCGACGACCGCGACGACCCCGATGACCCCGACGACTCAGACGAAGCCGACGGCGTTGACGGCGTTGACGGTGCCACCGACGCCACCGGTTCCGAAGTCGCCGTAGACACCGGGGCGCGGCCCGCGGCCGAGCCGGTCGCCGAGGCGAAGCAGCCCGCCAAGCGGGCCCCGGCGAAACCGGCCGCGAAGAAGCACCCGGCCCGCGCCTCGCGCGGCTCCGCGTCCCGCAGGACGACCAAGAAGGCCTGAGCTGCCGGGCCGAGGGCGCTCGTGATCTCATATCGCCCATGACGGCAAGCGTGACCGTGATCGGTGTCGACGGGCAGTCGCTGCCCCCGGGCGCCGAGGCAGCCCTGAACAACGCCGGTCTGGTCGTGGGACTGCGCCCGCTGCTGGCCGCGCACGCGGGCTCCGCGCGACGGCTTGAGCTGGCGGGCAGCGCGTTCGGTGAGGCCACTGTGGACGCTCTGGCCCAGGCGGTGACCGCGGGCGAGTCCGCGGTGGTGCTGATCCAGGGCGACCCCGGATACTTCGGCGGCCTGCGCGCGCTGCGCGCCCGGGGCGTGCCGACGGTCACCTGGCCTTCGGTCACCGACGTGCAGCGGATGGCCGCGATGATCAAGCGCCCGTGGGACGACCTGACCGTCGTCAGCGCGCGGGGCAGCGGTTTCCGGCACGCGGTCAACGTCTGCCGGGCCCGCAAGGCGGTCGCGGTGCTCACCGGCCCGGACGCCGGCCCGGCCGAACTGGCCCGGGAGCTGGACGGCTGGCGGCGCAACATCGCGGTGCTGGAAGACCTCGGCGGCCCGACCGAGAAATTGTCCATTGTGGACGTGACCGAGGCCGAGCGGCGGATCTGGCGCGAGCCGAATCTGGTGCTGTGCCTGGTTTCCCTGGACTCGGTCGGCCGGGACCAGTGGATCGCGGGCGGCGAGGTCGTGCCGCCGGAGGACGGCTGGGCGTTGGCGGAAAGCGCTTTCGCCACTCGCGCGGGCGTGGGCGTGCCGCCCGAGGTGCGCGCGCTGGCGCTGGCCCGGCTCGCCCCGCGCCCGGGCGCGCTGGTCTGGGACGTGTGCGCCGGGTCGGGCGCGGTGGGCATCGAAGCGGCCCGCCTGGGCGCGGCGGTCATCGCCGTCGAGCGGGATTCCGGGCTGTGTGTGCGGATCGTGGCCAACGCGGGCGCGCACGGCGTGGACGTGCGGCTGGCCGATGGGGACCCGCCCGCGGTGCTGGCGAGCCTGCCGCGGCCGGACTCGGTGTTCGTCGGCGATTCCCGCCCGGACGTCGTGCGCGCGTGCGCCGGGGTCGACGCGGCGCGGATCGTCGTGCTGGTGCCCGAATTGGACCGCCTCGGCCAGACCCGCAAGACCCTGGCGGACGCCGGGTACGCCGTCGACGGCTGCCACCTGACCACGTCGAACCTGGTCGAACTGTCCGAGGACACCATGGGCGTCGTCCCGGCGAGTTCGACGTTCCTGGTCTGGGGCAGCCGGAAGTAAGCCGTCTGTCCTCTGTGGACGATCTGATCGCGGCGGGGCCGGAAAAGTCCACCCGAAAGTAGGGTGGCGGGCATTCGGGCGCGATCCCCAGGTCGGGCGGCGTTTTCGGCGGATCGTTCACTCGAACGGCTCACTTCTTTCGGATGTTGTGGCCAATCGCGGCTGGCGGGTAGCCATGAGGCGACGCCTGGGAGGCTGGTCCCGGGTCCGGCGCGAAGGAGTAGACCCATGGCGCAGGCACGGCGGCTCGCCCGTCTCATCGGGATCGCCGCGGCGGTTCTCGCCGCAGGCGCGGCGACGGTGTCCGCCGCCCAGGCGGACCAGGACCCGCCAGCGGTCCAGCCCTTGGTCGTCGGCGGCGAGGCGGCCGACATCGCCGACTTCCCCTACATCGTCGCGCTGACCACGGCGGACGGCTTCCCGTTCTGTGGCGGCTCCGTCGCCGCCCCGACCAAGATCGTGACCGCCGCGCACTGCGTGCGGGGCTCCGAGCCGGGGGAGGTCGCCGTCGTGTCCGGGCGCACCGACCTGACCGCGTCGGGCGGCGTCACCGCCGAGGTCGCCTCGATTTGGGTCCATCCCGGCTACGAAGACTCAACGGTCAGGGCGGACGTGGCGGTCCTGACCCTCTCGACGCCGCTCCCGGCCACCCCGATCCCGGTGGCGACCGCGACCGACACCGCCCTCTACGCCGAGGGAACCGTGACCACGATCGCGGGCTGGGGGCGGACCAGCGAGGCGGGCCCGGCCTCGGACACGCTGCGCAAGGCCGCGGTCCCGCTGACCTCCGACACCACCTGCGCCACCGCGTACGGGGCCGAGTTCATCGCGGCGTCGATGGTGTGCGCGGGCCTGCCGGAGGGCGGCGTGGACACTTGCCAGGGCGACTCCGGCGGGCCGCTCGTCGCGGGCGGGAAGCTGATCGGCGTCGTGTCCTGGGGCGAGGGCTGCGCGCGGCCGGGCAAGCCCGGGGTCTACACCCGGTTGAGCGCCTTCACCGCCGAACTCGACGCCCAACTGGTCGGCCAGGAGCCCGTGCCGCCCGTCCGGTAGCCGATCTCGATCAGGTGTTCGCTCACTTTTCCGCGAATCCCGTATTTCTTATGATCAAAAACCGCCAAGTCGCGGTGCCCTGGCGTGTGCTGTCGATCTAGCTTCACCGAAACAGTTCGTCTGCGACAGCACCGTTTCGGGCTGACCGCCCCACGGACTCTTATAACCTCATAAGATCGCCGCCAGGGTCCGTGACGAGCGGAGAACTTGTGAATACTGCGAAAACTGTTCGCCTGTCGCGTCGGACGGTGCTGTTGGGCGGACTGGGGCTCGGGGCGGGCGCCGTCGCGGGATGCAAGAACACGGCGACACCTGGCGGCGCGCCGGAGAACCTGTTGCAGTCCAAGGTTCCCAGCTCGCAGATTCAGCCGGTCACGACTGTGCGCTACCTTTCGACCGGGCGCTACCGCGAGGTCGAGGCGGTGATCATCCGGCCCGCGGGGGTCCCGGTGAAGCCGATCCCGGTCTGCGTCGCGCTGCACGGCGGCCTAGGCGGGGCTAAGAGCTTCCTCGATCTGGGTGTGCCCGACATCCTCACCGGGCTTGTCCGCGACGGTGTGCCGCCGTTCGCCGTGGTCGCGGTCGAGGGCGGCAACTGGGTCGGCAGCCGCAACGACGATCCGCAGCGGATGCTCAACGAAGACCTCCCCGAGTGGCTCGACTACCACCAGCTCGCCACGACCCCGTTTTCCGCGGTGGGCATCGGCGAGGGCGGCGCGGGCGCGCTCAACCTGACCAGGACGCCCGGGTTCACCGCGGTCGCGGCGATCAGCCCCATCCTGTTCGACAGCTGGGCGGCGGCGGCCGCGGCCAAGATGTTCACCGACCGGGCCCAGTGGGAGCGCGTCGATCCGCTGCGCCACGTCAACGAGTTCGCTTATCTGCCAGTCGGAGTGTGGTGCGGGACCGAGGACCGCGCGTACCTGCGCAACGCGAAGACGCTGGCACAGCGGGTGAAAGCGGCCAAGACGTCGTTCGAGCGCGGCGGCCACGACGACCGGTACTTCCGTCGTGCGCTGCCCGAGGCGCTCCAGTTCGTCGGCGGTTACCTGTAGCCTCACGCTCCGGCGCGCGGACCGGCCGTCGCGACGAACTGGGGATTCACATGAGCGAGCAGCCAGAGCGCCCCGACATCACGCCCATGACACCGCTGGACGCCCCGGAGGCGTTGCAGCTGGGCATCGTCCCGCTGCGCCCGCTGGCGCTGCCGGACCTGGTCGCGGGCATGGCGCAGGGCTTGCGGCGCAACGCGGCCGCGCTGGTCGGCGTCGGCTTCGCGGTGATCACCGCGACCGAGCTGCTGCGCTGGTTCGTGTCCACGCTGGTCCTCGGCGACGTGCCGGACACCCGCGCCATCGCGGACGGCTCTCGCGTGGACTGGGCGGAGGTCCGCCCGCTGCTGATCGACGCGGCGCTGCACATGGTCATCGCGGCCCTGCTGGGCCTGCTGCTGGTCGCGGTGGTCAACGTGGTCGTGCCGCGCGCGGTGTTCGGCCACACCACCGGGGCGCGGGCCGCGCTGAGCGCCGCGCTGCCCGCGCTGCCGCGCCTGTTCCTGCTCACCCTGCTCACGGCCGTGATCTTCGGCGCGATCGCCGCGGTGGCGGGGTTCGCCGTGTTCGCCGGTGGCCCCGGCGGCGTGCTGCTGGCCCTGCCCGCGGCGGTGGCCATGCTCTACCTGGTGATCGCGTTCACCTTCGCGCAGTCGATCGTCGTGGTCGAGGACGGCAACCCGATCGCCGCGCTGGAGCGCTCCCGCAAGCTGGTGGCCGCGGTCGGCTGGTGGCGGGTGCTGGGCATCCTGCTGCTGGCCGGGATCGTGTTCGGCCTGCTCGGCATGATCGTCGGCGCTGTCTTCGGCCGCATCAGCGGCGACGCCGCCCTGGCCGAGGCCTTGGCTGCGGTGCTGTCCGGGACGCTGATCTCGCCCGCGACGCTGGTGCTCCAGTCGCTGCTGTATGTGGACCACCGGTCCCGCGCCGAGGGCATCGAAGGGTTGTGGCGCAAGGCAGGCTGACTGTCCACTCCGGACTTTCCAAGGGGCTTTCCGCGCGCCGCCAGCGGCTGTCGGCGCGTGGTGGCGTACGGTCTGCGAGGTGAACAGCGGACCGGACGACAGCACCTACGCACTGCGCCGCGGTCTGGAGGGCTACCTGCGCGCGGTCGCCGTCGCGCTGCGGCTGCCCGGCGAAGGCGTCTCCTGTGAGATCAGCGACACCGCCACCGCCTACGTCGCGCTGCCCGGCCACGGTGGCGACGACCTGATGCTGATCTGGGACGAGCGCAGCGGCTGGACCCTGGCCGTGGAGCACGCGCCGTCCGCGGAGCCCGAGGTCCTCGGTCGCTTCGGCCCCGACCCGGCGCCCCCGCCGGAGGCCGTCGCCGAGTTCGTCGCCCGGACGCGAGCGGGCCGGTCCTCCGAGGAGAACCGGCCCGTCGCCGAGTCCGTTGGCGACCGCTGGGCGCTCGCCGAGCGGCTGAGCCGCTACGCCTGAATCCGGGTCCTACATCACCGGGGCGACGTAGACCGGGCGCGCGTCGGACGCCTCGGCGCTGGCGTCCAGACCGAGCATCGTGAGCAGGTTGCGGCAGTCGTCGGCGTCGACCGAGTGCCCGGCGACCGTGCGGGCGGCACGGGTGCGCTGCGTTGTCAGGTTGTCCAGAGCGTCCAAGCGGGCCTGGGTGAACTCGTTGGCCGCGCCGGACAAGGGCCGGATTCCGCTCGACATCGTCAGGAACTCCTTCAGGGTAGAGCGTGTTCGGCAGCCGCCCGGGTCGTTCGGGGCAGGCGTCGCCGGGGGAGGGATGGCCGGGCTGACACGGTGGTTGGGGAGGCGGAGCGCATCCGTGTCGGTCTCGCGGGGCCCGGCTCGGTCGAGGGGCCGGGACCGGCTCCTCTGCCGGTCGTCTGCGTGTGCTCGACCACACGACAGTACCCCACCGGGCGTGGACGCGGACTCGGTCGACCGGACCAGGTACGATCGGTGGTGCGAGGGTCCGCTCAGTTCTGCCTCGGACCCGTTTCTCGTCGACCACCCACGCGCCGCGGCTGGTACCGCGCCGGGCAGGACGACCCTGTGACGTTCGGAGACACCCCATGGCGGTTGGCCGCCCCAGCACCACCCTGCCCGACACCCCCCAGTTCGTGGCCCCGCGCTCGGACACCCCGCGCCGCGAGCCCGCTCAGCGCGACACCCCGCATTCTTCGACCGCCCAGCGCGAGGCCCCCCGGTCAGCGACCCCCCAGCGGGAGACCCCGGAACGCGAGACTTCGCAGCGGGAGACGTCGCGGCGCCAGGCCCCGCGGTCCGGGCGGCGCGCGGCCGGACAGCGCCAGACCGCGGAGCGCCAGACTCCGGAGCGCGAGACCGCGCGGCGCCAGGCTCCGCGGTCCACGCAGCGGGAGACCGGGCGAGGCCAGACCTCGCGGCACGAGGCCCCGCAGCGCCAGACCGCCCAGCGCCAGGCCCCGCGCCGTGCCGAGGATCGGCGGGAAACCCCGCCGATCGCCCAGCAGGCGGTCGAACAGCCCGCTGCCGCGCCCCGGTCGTTCGATGATCTCGGGGTGCCCGCGTCGCTGGTCGCCGCGCTCGCCGAGGTCGGAGTCACTGCGCCGTTCCCCATCCAGTCCGCGACCCTGCCCGACTCGCTGGCGGGCCGCGACGTCCTCGGCCGGGGCCGCACCGGCTCGGGCAAGACGTACGCGTTCCTCATCCCGCTGCTCGCCCGGCTGGTCCAGGGCGCGGGCCGCCGGGCCCCGGGCCGTCCCCGCGCGCTGATCCTGGCCCCGACCCGGGAGCTGGCGACCCAGATCCACGACGCGGCCGCGCCGCTGGCCAAGGCCCTCGGGCTGCGCGCCACCACGGTGTTCGGCGGTGTCCGCCCCGGCCCGCAGGTCACCGCGCTGCGCGAGGGCGTCGACCTGCTCGTGGCCTGCCCCGGCAGGCTGGAGGACCACCTCAAGTCCGGCAACGTCCACTTGGACGCGGTGGAGACCACCGTGCTGGACGAGGCCGACCACATGGCCGACCTCGGGTTCCTGCCGGTCGTCCGCCGCCTGCTCGACCAGACTCCGCGCACCGGCCAGCGCCTGCTGTTCTCCGCCACCCTCGACGGCGGCATCGACGTGCTGGTCCGCCGCTACCTGGTCGACCCGGTCACGCACAGCGTCGACTCGGCCCAGTCGCCGGTCGCGGCCATGACCCACCACGTCCTGCACGTCGGCGGCGACGCCCGTCTCCCGGTCCTGGTCGACCTGACCTCGGCCCCGGGCCGCTGCATGGTCTTCACCCGCACCCGCCGCGGCGCCACCCGGCTCACCCGCCAGCTGGTCGCCGCGGGCGTGCGCGCGGTGGAGCTGCACGGCGACCTCGGCCAGCAGGCCCGCACCCGCAACCTGCTCGCATTCTCCGACGGCAGCGCCCCGACCTTGGTGGCCACCGACATCGCCGCCCGCGGCATCCACGTCGATGACGTCGCGCTGGTCATCCACGCCGACCCGCCGGTCGAGCACAAGGCCTACCTGCACCGCTCTGGCCGCACGGCCCGCGCGGGCGCGTCCGGCACCGTGGTCACCCTGATGACCGACGAGCAGGTCGCCGACGTGCGCGACTTGACTCGCAAGGCGGGCATCACCCCGATCACCACCAAGGCCCGCCCCGGCCACCCCGTCCTGACCGAGCTGGCCCCTGGCAAGCGGGTCCTGGTCGCCCCACCGGCTCGCCCGGCGACCGAGCCGCGCCCGGCGCGCGGCCAGGGCCGTGCCAAGTCCACCGGCCGGGCGGGCGCCAAGGCCGAGTCCAAGGGCGGCAAGCGCACGTCCGCCGCCTCGGCTCCGCGCGCTTCGGCGACGTCCGCCGCCGAGCCCCCGCGCGGAGCCGCCGCCTTCTCCGCGGGCTCCAGCGCGGGCCGCAGGCGCCGCTGACCTCCTGCCCGGGAACCTTCACGCCGAGGTTCCCGGGCACGGTCAGAGTTGGCCCGCCGCCACCATGCGCCGCAGGGTCACGTCGATCTCGTTGACGATCGGGTAGAGCCCGGCCATCTCGAAGGTGACTTTGTCGCGGAACTCAGGGTCCTGCCTGCGACGGCGGAACAGCTCCGCGACGCGGGCGCGCAGCGCGTCCGCCGCGGCCAGCGGCTCCGCGAGCAGGGGCAGCCGCGCGGCCAGCTCCCCGCTCTCGGGCTGCGGTGGTTCGCAGAACGCCGCGATCCGGCTCAGGTACGTGTCGAACGCGCCCCACCAGTACGACATCCGGTTCACCGACAACACCGGCGGCCGGTTGCGCAGCTTGGGTTTCTGCGGGAACTCCCGGTAGTGCTTGTCGACAAACGCCATGATGTCCGCGCTGACCGAGCGGAAATCCGCGATCTCCTTGGCCGCGTCTATGCGTTCGGTCAGTGACGACCATCCGCTGTGCTGGGCGATCAGCGCGGCGGATCTCCTCGGTTTCGGAACATTCTCGCCCAGGCAGTGGCGCGCGACCTGAGTGACGAAGTCGGCGAAGCCCGCCGCGCCCGCTTTTCGCACGTCCTCTTCGGCGCGTTGTTCCATGAGTTCCCGTGCGGCGGGGGGTTTCGGCCTCTCTGATCGCCGCCAGTGTGGCCGCGGGAAGCATGTGGGTGAAGTGCGGCGCGCCCGGCCCTGGCCGCGTCCCGGTGATCGAGCCGAGGGCGATGATCCGCGCGGTTTTCGGCAGCGGTCGGGTGTTCCAGCGCTCGGGAGGCAGCGGCGCGTGGGCGCGGTTGGGCGCGAGCGCCAGCAGGTCCGCGGTCGCGGTGCGCAGCCATTGCGGCGTCGGCAGACCGCGGGCCGCCATGCGTCTGCGCAGGGTCGTGTAGATCGCCTCCAGGCTGAGAAGGGGTTCCCCACCGGGAATGCCTTCCCGCAGGATGGCCAGGAGTTCGCCGGTGAACTCGCTGTACTTCGGACCGGACAGCGCGACCTTGTTAGCCGGGGACGCGGTAAGCACGCACGTGCCGTCTATCTCCAGTTCGCCCAACAGGCTTTCCTCGCCGGACATGAACGGCGCTGTCGCGCGCCCGGAAAAGCAGCAGTCGAGGATGACGACGGTCACCGTGGCCGACTTGACGACGAGATCGCGCACCGAGTCGTAGTCGAGCGCGGTGAACGCCGGAATCGCCGGGTCGGTGTCGGCGAGGGTGAGGAACAGTTCGCCGCGCTTCGTTCCGCGCATCCCGTGCCCGGCGAAGTAGACCAGCAGCATGTCCTCGGCCGCGTCCGCCGCCGTGGCGAGCGCCCGCCCGATCGCCGGGACGTCGGCGGTCGAGTCGAGCACGGCGCAGTGCTCGCGCGGCATCCCGCCGAGGTCGGGGGAGGTCAGCGCCTCGGTCATGCCCGCCAGGTTGTTCGGCACCGCGGACAGCGCCGGGAACCGGGTGTAGTCGCCGATGCCGATCAGCACGGCTCGGGAGCGGTCGGGGTCGAAGCGGCGCATCTGGTTCCCGAGGTCGAGGCGGACGGCGACACCGGAAGTACCGCGCGCCGAGAGCGACCTGTTACACCCGGATGCCCCCTCCGCCAGGCGAAGAGGGCATCCGGGTTCTCTGGGGCTAGTCAGTTTTATCCGGCCGGTGGGTGACGCGCACCGCGTTCAGCACCGGTGGCAGTTTCCCGCGCAGCGCCGCCAGTTCCACCGCGATCGAGCCGCCGTCGGGGACCGTCACCCAGAACTCGTGCCGGTCGGCCGCCATCGTGCCCACGCGGGCGGCGATGTCGTGGTTCGGGAGCACTTTCGCGCCGTTCAGCGAGACGTCGAAGACGCGCTTGCCGGGCACGAGACCCGCTCGCAACTCCGCGAAGTCCAACTCCACCTGGTAAGTGCCGCCCGGCAGTGCGTCGAACCGGTAACCGCCCGCGCTTTCCCGTTGCGATTGGTACAAGAGGTCGTCGTCGGTGCCCGTTATCTCCTTCTTGGTCGTGATTACCGGGCCGCCGCTGAGATAGCCGAATCCGCCTGGCGTCCAGGCTTGGTCGGCCGACCATCCGTCGCTGTTGCGGTCGGTGAACCCGCCGCCGCCCGCGTTAACGCCAGTGCGGTAAGCCGGAACGACCAGCCGCACGGGAATGGTCAGGGTCGGTGTGCGGCCCGCGTTGGTCGTCAACGTCACCGCCGCCTCGTGCACGCCGGGCAGCAGGCCCACCGGGTCGACGCGGACGGTGATGTTCTGGCTCTGCCCCGGTTTCAGCGTCGCCGACCCCGGCACCGCCCACACCCACGGCGCGTTATCCGCGAGCTGGTAAGTCAATGCGAGGTCGCTTGTGCTCGCCAACGCGACCATAGAGGTCCGCAGTTGGCCGGACTGTCCGAGGAACGTCAGCGTTGTCGTGTCCAACTCCGCCCGTGGCGTTTTGAGGGCCACGTTCTCGGACAGGTCTTGCGCGACGGTCACCGTCTTGCTGGCGCCGAGGTAGTTCTCCTTCGCCACCTCGACCGTGTACTCGCCCGCGAGCAGCCGCAGCCGGTAAGCGCCGTCCGCGCCCGTGGTGGCCCGGGCGATCTCGACCTCGCCGCGCAGCGCCCGCACGGTGGCGCCCGCGACGGGCAGGGTGTCGTTGGCGTCGGTGATCGCGCCCGCGACGAGCCCGCTCGGCGGCGGTGTGAACCGCACGGAGTTCGCGTCCGACAGCACCGGCGAGTTCAGCGAGTACTGCAAACCCACTGTGCCGGTGTGGTTTTCGATGCCGACCGTCGCCGAGACGCCTGTCTCGCGGGGGACCGCCGGGTCCAGTCCGCGATACCGCAACGAGATCTCACCGTTCTCCGACAGCACTGCCTCGAAGTCCACGCGGGTCGACGTGGCCTGGTAGAAGGTCGCGTTGCGCCACTCCACGACGAACTCCCGGTTCGGCGCGACGCCGGTGGTCTTGGTGTAGACCCGGCTGTTCGCGTCGAGGAGCAGGTCGTCCCAGAACGGGTAGATCGCCGCGTTGGGGGCGCCCGGCGCGGGCAGCGCGACGTTGGTGAACGCCGTGCTGCGCGCCAGGAAGTTGATGTGCCCATTGGTGGTGACGAACGCGGAGTGGTAAGTGCTGCCATAGAAGAAGAATCCGAACGGCAGGGCGATGCTGGTCGCCGCGTCGTCCCCGGTCAGCGTCACCAGGGTGTCACCCTCCACATAGGACGCGGTCTCCACCGCGCAGTGGTGCCCGAAGGAGTCCCGGCGGGTGGGCAGGGTGAATCCGAGTGTCTTATCCGCGTCAACGGTGAGGTCCACCGTTTGCGGGTCAGTGCACCCGCCCGCCGACGCGGTGATCCGGTAAGCGCCCACCGGCACGTCCGGGATCGCGTACGCCCCGTCCGCCCCGGACCGCGCGGGCGGAATCGGCGTCCCCAGCACCTGCACGGTCGCGTTCGGGACCGCCGCGCCCCCCGAATCGCGGACCACACCGGTCACCGTGTGCCGGGGGACCGCCCGCAGCGCGAGGTCCCGGGTGACGGTCGCGTTCTCGGTGACCGCTACCGACGTGCTCGCGCCGTCATACCCGAACGCCGTCACCGCCACGGTGTAGTCGCCTACGGGCAGCGTCGCGGCGAACGTGCCCGTTGGGCCCGTCGTGGTGGTCCGGGTGGTCGGGCCGGTGATCGCGACCCGCGCGCCCGCCAGCGGCCCGCCGAGGTCCACGTCGGTCACCGTGCCGCCGAGCGTGCCCACCGGCCCGCGCGGGGACTGCTCCACCGCGGCGAACGCGTTGAGCTTTCCCTCACCGAAAACGTTGTTGTCGGCCACTGTCCCGCCGCACGACAGGTTGCCCACGTCGACCGCGGACAGGTCTAACAGTTCTGCGGTAAGCGCCACATCGCCGACCAGCGACGGCGCCGCCGACCACATCAGCGCGACCGTGCCCGAGGTGTGCGGCGCGGCCATGGACGTGCCGTTGTTCGGCGCGTACCCGCCTCCGGGGACCGACGAGCGGATGTTGACCCCGGGCGCGGCCAGATTCGGCTTCACGTCGCCGTTCTCGCCGGGCCCCCGGCTGGAGAACCCCGCGATGGCCCCGGTGGCGTCGAACGCGCCCGAGGCGTAGGACTCCGCGTTGTCGCCCGGCGAGCCCGCGGTGTCGCAGCCCGGCCCGGAGTTGCCGGTGGAGAAGGACGGGAACATGCCCGCCGCGCGCCACGCGGTCACCGTCGCCCGGTACCACGGGTCGATCACCGCCCCGTTGGACGAGCCCCAGGAGTTGTTCACCACGTGCGGGCGCAGGTCCGGGCGCGGGTTCGCGCCCGAGGCGTCGGTCGGGGCCAGCATCCACTGGCCCGAGGCCAGCAGCGCGGTGTCCGAGCAGCTGTTGGTCTCGCAGCCCTTCGCCGCGATCCACCGCGCGCCGGGGGCGACGCCGATCTGGTTGGCCGCGCCGTCGTCGCCGACCATCGTGCCCATCGTGTGGGTGCCGTGGCCGTTGTTGTCGCAGGGCGCGGCGGTCGGGCAGACCCGCGACGGGTCGAACCAGTTGTAGGCGTGGTCGAACGTCCCGCCGCCCGCGTTGCCGCGGTACTTGCCGACCAGCGCGGGGTGGTCGAACTGCACGCCGGAGTCGATGTTGCCGACGACGACGCCCTCGCCGCGCACGCCGAAGCCGGACCAGACGTCGTCGGCGTTGATCGCCGCGAGCCCCCACTCGACCGCGTTGACCTCCGCTTCCTCCTTGCCGGGGGCGGGTGTGGGCAGCTCGTAGGTGCGCGGGGCCAGCAGGGCGGCGACCTCGCCGCGCGCGGCCAGCGCCTGGGCCAGATCCTCTGTCCCGTTGTGCACGCGCAGCGCGTTGGCGACGAAGTACGGCTCGTAGTCAGCCTTGGCCGCGTCCAGGTCCGCGCGCACCGCGGCCAGGCCGCGCTCGGCGGTCGCCCGCAGCGCGTCGAGCACGGCCTGGCCCCTGGCCGCCCAGTCGGTGATCCGGGAAGGGCCGGACAGGTCTGCCTGTTCGCCGAATAAGACCCAGAAGTCACCGCTGCCCTTGGTGGCGAGGGTTCGCGCGACCGAGGCGTCGATCTTGGCGTTCGGGTCCGCCGCCGCGGGGGTGGCCGCGGCCGCGACGGTGAGCGTGGTCAGCAGGCCGAGCACGGCGGCGACCAGGGCGAGCCAGGTCTGCCGGGCGGCACGCCGAGGGGGAGGGGGCAGGTGGGGACGCAAGGCGATTGCTCCGATCTCGCGGCGGGGTGTCGCGCGGGTGACCTTCGGTAGTCGATCGATGACTGCCGGTTCCCATTGACGCTGCCGGATCACGTGGGCCGCGTGAAGGCGTCGCACCGGGCGGTATCGGGGCTTTTAGCGGGCAAGGAGCAGATTTCGCCCTGCCTTGACCCCCGTTCTTGTAACGCGCCAACCCTTATCGAGGACGTCTCGGTTAGTGATGACGATCGCCGGATCTGGTGGGGGTGGGCGCTCGGTGGACGCCGTGGACGTGTTCGGGCAGTTCGACTCGCCGTTGATCCTGTGCGTCGGGACCAGCGCGGACGAGTTGGCCGCCGTGGCCGCCGCGACCGGCGGCCGCGCCGCGGTGCTCTACCTGCCCGACGCGGGCGCGCTGCGCGCCGCTCTGGCCGCGCCGCCGTCGCCGAGGCCCGCCGCGCACCGCGTCGTGGAGCACGGCAAGCTGCGGCTCGACGCGGACCTGCGCGAGGCCACCTGGCGCGGCGGCGGCGTCCCGCTGTCCTCCCGGGAGTTCGACCTGCTGTTCGCCCTCGCCGCGGACCCGGGGCGGGTCTGGTCGTTCGCCGAGCTGACCACGCACGTCTGGGGGCGGCCGTACGTGGGCGACACCCAGGCGGTCGGGTCGGCGGTGAAGCGTTTGCGCCGCCAGTTGCGGGAGGTCGCGTCCGAGGTGCGGGTGGAGTCGGTGCGCGGCGTCGGCTACCGCCTGACCGTCGGCGAGGTCGGCGGGGTGCCACTTCCGTCACACTGACGAACGCCGCCGACTTGATCGGCGGCGCTGACCCGGCATGCTGTCCCCCATGGCAGCAGAGCAGCATTACCTGGTCGGCCTCGATCTCGCGGGCCGCCGCGTCGTCGTGGTCGGCGGTGGAACCGTGGCGCAGCGGCGCCTGCCCCGGCTGGTCGGCTCCGGCGCGTCGATCGAGGTCGTCTCGCCCGAGGTCACCCCGTCCGTGCAGGCGATGGCCGAGGCGGGCGAGATCACCTGGCATCAGCGGCCCTACCGGTCCGGCGATCTCGCCGACGCCTGGTACGTGCTCTGCTGCACCTCGGTCACCGAGGTCAACGCCGCGGTCGCCGAGGAGGCCGAGCGGCTGCGGGTGTTCTGCGTGCGCGCCGACGCGGGCAGCGCGGGCAGCGCCGTGACCCCGGCCAGCGGCGAGTACGAGGGCCTGCTGGTCGGCGTCCTCGCGGGCGGGCACCACCAGCGCTCGGCCGCGGTCCGCGACGGCCTGCTCGACGCGCTGCGCGAGGGCCGGGTCGCCGACCAGGCCCGCGGCCCGGAGCTGCCCGGCGTGGCGCTGGTGGGCGGCGGCCCCGGCGACCCGGAGCTGATCACCGTGCGCGGCAGGCGGCTGCTGGCCCGCGCCGACGTCGTGGTCGCCGACCGTCTCGGCCCGCGTGAGCTGCTGGACGAGCTGCCCGCGACCGTGACCGTCATCGACGCGGCGAAGATCCCCTACGGCCGCTCGGCGAGCCAGGACGCCATCAACGACGCCCTGATTGAGCACGCTAAGGCGGGCAAGTTCGTGGTGCGGCTCAAGGGCGGCGACCCGTACCTGTTCGGCCGCGGCTTCGAGGAGCTGATCGCCTGCGTGCGGGCTGGGGTCCCGGTCACGGTGGTGCCGGGCATCACCTCGGCCTTCGCCGTGCCCGCGGTCGCCGACGTCCCGGTGACGCACCGGGGCGTGGCGCACGAGGTCGTCGTCGTGTCCGGGCACGTCGGCCCGGACGACCCGGCCTCGCTCACCGACTGGTCGGCGTTGGCCAAGCTGAGCGGGACGATCGTGCTGATGATGGGCGTGGACAAGCTCGACCAGTTCGCCGCGGCCCTCGTCGCGGGCGGCCGGGACGCCGCGACCCCGGTCGCGGTCGTGCAGGAGGGCACCACCCGCAACCAGCGCGTCCTGCGCTCCACGCTGGCCTCGGTCGCCGAGGACGTCCTCGCCGAGGGCATCCGACCGCCCGCGGTCACCATCATCGGGCCGGTCGCCGGTTTGGCGGCGGAACTGGGCTGAGGGGCTGGGCTGAGGGGCTGGGCCGGGCTCGCGGGCGCGCTAGTCCGGCCACTCCCAGCGCACGCACTGGATGCCGGGGCCGAAGTCGAGGGCGATCGCGTGCGCCCGCCCGTCCGCTCTGAGCTCTAGCTTGCGCCGGTTTGTGACCTGCTCGTCGGTGTCGACGGTGTACTGCTCCAGGTAGACCGGCAGCGCCGCGGGGTCGAAGCGCAGTTCGAGCACGAACTCGCGGACCGGGCTGGTGAACTTGCGGCAGTAGCTGTCGTCGCCGCGGGAGTAGGGCGGCCCGGGGTGGCGCAGGACGTAGTCGACGATCGTCGTCTCGCCCCGGTTGAGCGGCTGGTCGAGCAGGATCTCCGCGGCCATCAGGCCCGCCCCCGGGTCCTGGGCCACGCGGCCGATCCGGCACGTGTCGCCCGCGGTGATCTCGGGGAACGGCCTGCCCGGCAGTTCGAGGTCGTAGACCATCAGCGTCCGGTCGGCCCCGTCGCGCTCGGCGCGGAAGACCTGCCGGATGGAGATGGCCTTCTCGCCCCGGTTGCCCGCGATCTCGATCTTGTCGTGCTGGCTGAGCTTGGCCAGCGCGGTGTCGGTGGTGAAGTCGATGCGGCGCAGCAGGTGCGAGACGGGCTCGCTGTTGCCCCACAGCGCCTCGACGGTCAGCCGGGACGATTCCCGGTTGACCCGGCCGCGCGGGCGCGGCGGGCCGAGCAGGGCGATCAGCGACCCGGTGGACACGCCGAGGACGTCTTCGAGGTGGCCGAGCGCGGCCAGCGACTCGGCGCGCTCGGGCCTGCGCCTGCCGGACTGCCAGTAGCTCAGCGCCGTCACGCTGATCGAGACGCCGCGGGCCCGCAGCCGGTACTGGATGCGGTCCAGGCTCAGGCCGCTCGCTTGGATCGCGGACCGCAGCGCGGCGGGGAACGCGTCGGCGGCCGCCGACTCCGGCCCACCGGCCGTCATCGCCTGGCGAACACTCCCGTTCTGGTGAAGTTCACGAACTGGCTCGCGGGTGATACCGCTACCCATGTTCACTCCCTGGCTAACCCCATACGCCCTGACGTGCACATTACGTCCTGAGAACGCCGCTGGGTAGCCGTAGTGTTAATTCATGGGTAACCACCTCACTGCCCGCAGTCACAAGATGACCCGATCGGGTCCGTCGTTATACCCCCTTTTGGTCCAGGAGGGACGGCCGAAAGGATCTATCCCCCCGTCCCGGACAGTGAGGGCTTACCGGGGTCGCGGACAAGCCTGATGAGGTTCCCTCTTGCGCGGGTGACTAGCCTGACCGGCGCACAGTGTCCTGACCCGGGAGCGATAGGTGCTGCACCTCAGAATCGTCTGCCCGACCACGCTTACCGAGGACGCGTTAGCCGTGCTGCGCGGCCACGCGGGCGCGACGCACCTGGTGGTGTTCCCCGACGCGGCCATCGACCCGGTGGGCGACGTGGTCGAAGCCGATCTCGCCCGCGAGGCCGCGGACGAGATCCTGGGCAAGCTCTGCGGGCTGGGGATCGACCGCGCGGGCGGCATCACCCTGGAGCAGATCGACACCGCGCTGTCCGACGCCGCCGACCGCGCCGAGGAAGCCGCGCCCGGTGAGGCCGCCGACGCCGTGGTGTGGGAGGAATTGGTCGCGCGTACCGGCGAGGAGTCCCGGCTCAACGTCACCTATCTGTCGTTCCTGACCATCGCCTGCCTGCTCGCCGCGGTCGGCGTGATCACCGACTCGCCGGTCACGATGGTCGGCGCCATGGTCGTCGGCCCGGAGTTCGGGCCGCTCGCCGCGCTCGCCGTCGGCCTGGTGCGCCGTCGCCGGGACCTGGCCCGCCGGGCGACGATGGCGCTGCTGGTCGGCTTCCCGCTGGCCATCGCCATCACCGCGGGCGGCACCTGGCTGGGCAACCTGGCCGGACTGTTCGACGCGAGCGCGATCGCGGGCGACCACCAGGTCGATTTCGTCTACGAGGTCGGCCCGTGGTCGCTGATCGTCGCGGTGCTCGCGGGCGCGGCGGGGATGCTGTCGATGACCTCGGCGAAGTCCGCCGCGCTGGTCGGGGTGTTCATCTCGGTCACCACCGTGCCCGCGGCCGGGTACATCGGCGTGGCCGCCATTCTGGGCGAATGGGCGAAAGTGCTTGGCTCGGCGGGGCAGTTGGCGGTCAACTTGACAGGTATCGTGCTGGCCGCCGCCGTCGTGCTGCTGCTGCGCCGTCGCGGAACGGTCTCGGGCGATACGGGAAGACCGTTGTCCGCGGGGTGACTCCTTCCTGCCAGAGGAGGACTCTCCGTGGGCGTCACACTGAAACACGATTGACCTCGTGAGTTTTTGCCAGGTGTGTCGCGTCGTTTCGACTGACAGCACTACGGTCATATGGGCGAAGTGCTGACCGGGCCCGGTTGGGCCACCTACGATCGGGAGTAGGGTCAGAGGAGATGAGTGTGGAGATCGCCGCCGATCCGCCGGAAACCGGCGATCCGGACGGCACCGGCGACGCCGACCACTCCGCGCGGGCAGAGGTGCTGGCGACGGTCGTGGCCGCGGAGTCCGTGCTCAGCAAGCGCTTCGGGGCGCGCATCAGCCTCGCCGAGCCGGAAGACCTCGGCGGCAGCGAGCGATCGATCGTGCTCAGAGTCAAGGTCGCCGCCAGTCCGTTCTCGCTCCCGCGCACTCTCGCGGTGAAGCGCTATGTGCAGCCCCCGGGCACCAGTCCACGCGACAGTTGGGTCCGCGAGGCGGTCAGCTACCAGCTTTTCACCGCGCTCGCGGCGGAAGACCGGATGTGCCCGGAGCTGTTCGCCCACGACAGCGGGACGAACCTGCTCGTCATGGAAGACCTCGGCCGCGCCCCCACGCTGGCCGAGAAGCTGCACGGGTCCGACGCGCGCGCCGCCGAGGGCGCGCTGCTGTCCTGGGCGCGGTCGCTGGGCAAGCTGCACGCGAGCACCGCGGGCCGTGAAGCCGACTTCGACGCGCTGCTGCGCAGGCTCAGCCCGCCCACGTCCAAGGACCCGCTGACCGTGGACGGCCCCGCCGCCATGGCCGCGCTGCCCGGTCTGCTGCGCGCCGTCTACGACGTCGAGACCCCCGACGAGGTGGTGGACGCGGCCAAGGCGACGCTCGCGCTGCTCGACGCGGCCCGCCACCGCGCGTTCAGCCCGTCCGACTCCTGCCCGGACAACAACCTCATCACCAACCGGGGCGTGCGGTTCCTCGACTTCGAGGGCGGCTGCGTGCGGAACATGATGTTCGACGCCGCCTACCTGACCGTGCCGTTCCCGTCCTGCTGGTGCGCCTACGCGCTGCCGCCGGGGATGACCGACGCGATGCTCGCCGCGTGGCGGGCCGAGGTGCGGACCATGTGGCCCGATCTCGCCGACGACGCGGTGCTGCTGCCCAAGCTGCTCGACGCGCAGTTGTTCTGGGTGTGGCTGACCACGTGGCAGTTCCTCACCGTCCCCGACGTCGAGCAGTTGGGCTCGGGCGGGTCGGTCGCCCGGCCGCACCAGGCCGACGTGCTCGTGGCCCGGTGGGCGGGCTTGGCGAAGTCCGCGCGGCGCGCGGGCGCGGACGCGGTCGCCGACCACGCCGACACCGTTGTCGCCGCCCTCACCGTCCGTTTCGGTAGTCGTTCGCTCCCGCTCTACCCTGCGTTCGACTAGCACCTGTGCTAGCACCGGATTTTCTCCGGTCTGACTCTGTCCGGACACCGCGAACTCACCGCGCATGAGCCCGCACGCGCCATGGTTGTGCCGTGACAGCGGTGGGGATACAACGCACCACATCCACGTCTCCGGGTTGGTCGGCGCGCACGCTCGCCGTTCTCGGGGACTCGACCACGGTGGGCGTCGGCGACCCGCTGCCCGGCGGCGGGTGGCGCGGCGTGGGCCCGCTTCTCGGCGCCGCGCTCGGCGCGCGCGTCCACAACGTCTCGTTCACCGGCGCGCGGTTGGCCTGTGTCCGGGACCGGCAACTGCCCGAGGCGCTGCGCGCCCACCCGGACGCGGCGATCGTGATCGCGGGCATGAACGACACGCTGCGGTCGGACTTCGACCCGGACAAGATGTGCGCGGACCTGACCCATGTGGTCACCGCGCTGAACCAGGCGGGCTCGGTCGTCGTGCTGGTCCGCTACCACGACCACGGCCGCGTTTTCCGGCTGCCCGGTTCGCTGCGCCGCGCGCTGCGGTTCCGGATCGACCGGCTCAACGAGGTGATCGACGCTGTGGTCGCCGCGACCGGCGCGCCCTGTCTGGACCTCGACCGTCTCCCCGGTGCGTACGAGCCGCCCACGTGGAGCGTCGACCGGCTGCACCCGTCGGAGTACGGCCACCGGATCTTGGCCAACGGCCTGGCCGGGCTGCTGGCCGAGGGCGGCTGCGAGATCCCGCGCCCGGTCAGCCTGGTCTGCGAGGGCGGCTTGCGCGCGGGCCCGCTCGCGCACGTCGCGTGGCTGATCGTGAAGGGCATCCCGTGGCTGTGGCGGCGCGGCCGCGACCTGGTGCCCTACGCCATCGGCCTCATGCTGCGCTCGGCCCCGCCCAGCGGCACGCTGTCCACGGAGCCCGTGCCGCGCGTCCGTAAAGTGCGGGGCATGGCGACGATCGAACGAGTGCTGCTCGGGCCGGGACCGTCCAACCCGTATCCGGAGGCCACCGCGGCGCTGTGCGCGCCGCTGCTGGGGCACTTGGACCCGGAGTTCCTGCGCGTGCTGGACGAGACTTGCGCGCGCCTACGCCGGGTATGGGGCACCGACAACGCCCGCACACTGCCGCTGTCGGGCACCGGCTCGATCGGCATGGAGGCCGCGTTCGCCAACTTCGCGCGGCCCGGCGATGTAGTCGTCGTCGGCGTCAACGGCCTCTTCGGCGAACGCATGGTCGACGTCGCGGCCCGCTACGGCGCCGACGTCGTCCGCGTCGACCACGACTGGGGCCAGCCAATCGACATCGAGCGGATGCTTGCCGCGCACCCGGAGCCGTCCCTAGTCGCCGCCGTCCACGCCGAGACCTCGACCGGCGTCCGCAGCGACATCAAGGCGCTAGCCACCGCCGTCCACAAGCGCGACCAGCGCACACTGGTACTGGCCGACTGCGTGACTTCCTTGGCGGGCATCCCAGTCGAGATCGACGCCTGGGGCGTCGACATCGCCTACTCCGGCACCCAAAAATGCCTAGGCGTCTCCCCAGGCCTGTCCCCCTTCACCATCTCCGACCGCGCCTGGGACCGCCGCGTCAAACGCCCACCAACGTGGTACCTGGACCTCAACCTCATCGGCGCCTACGTAGACGGCACAGGTGGACGCACCTACCACCACACCGCGCCAGTGGCCCTGATCGCCTCTCTACACGCCGCTCTCGGCCGGATCTTGGAGGAAGGCCTAGACGCCGTCCACGAACGCCACCGAGCGGCAGGGGAGCGATTGCATGCAGGCCTCACCGATCTAGGCCTGGAACTGTTCGCCGCCGAGAACCACCGCCTCCCAGAACTGACCACAGTCCGCGTCCCCAACGGCGTCGACTCAGCAAAGGTGCGGCAAATCCTACTAACCGAATACGGCATAGAAATCGGCGCAGGCGCAGGCGCCTTCGCCAGTTCCGTGTGGCGCATCGGCCTCATGGGCCACAACGCCCGCCCAGACCGCGTAGAACTGATCCTCGCCGCCCTACGCCGCGCCATGTGAACGCAGAGCACGCACGCACGCCCCTGCCAAATACCCGATGGGATGGGCCAAACGGCGAACCCACGTTCCTGCCAACAGAAGCCCAACGCTGCCAGGTGCTCGATGGGGTGGAGTGGTTTCTTCGGGGGAGAAGGAAGATCGCTAAGCTGGCTCCGCACGTGTGAGGCCGAAGGCAT
>NZ_JBVJIN010000021.1:0-122441 GCF_055586285.1 Actinokineospora sp. NPDC051303 | reverse complement strand
GGCCGAAGGCTCCCCACCCGTCTTTCCCACGACGGGATCTTCCTTCGTAGGGGCCCCAAAGAAACCACTCCACCCCATCGAGCAACCCCACACAAGCAAACCCCCCCGAAAGCTCCAGGAACCCCCGGGACCAAGCTCACAACCGAGCAGCAACCCCATCAAGCAAAATAGACAGCCCAACCTCAAACGTCTCCCGAGCCTCATTCTCCATATAAGGCACAGTCTCGTTCACCGGCTCCCCGCCCCGCTCAGCCTCCAACCAGCAAATCCCCGGATAACGCTCAGCAAAATCCGGCGCCAACTCAGACAACAACGGCGACCGCGCATACCACCAGTCATCATCAGACAAGCCAGTCTCCGCCGCAGCCTGCCGAGACTCAGCGCTCATCTGCGCCGCCCCGCGCACAAAATGCGACAAAGTCCCCACCACCGACCGCACCTCCCGCCCCGAAAGCCCCGTCCCCCGAAGCACCCGCAGCAACGCCTCTAGCACATCGAACTCATGCGGCCCCAGCACAGGCCGAGCCTGCGACACCGTCAGCACCCACGGATGACGCAGATAGAACGCCCACAAATCCTCCGCCCAAGCGGTGACCGCGGTCCGCCACGGCCCGGTGTATTCAGTGGCAAGTTCTGCATGCGCCCGGTCGTACATCAAATCCACCAACGCGCTCTTGTCCGCCACATAGGTGTAGAGCGCCATCGCCGTGCGCCCCAGCCGCTCGCCGACCGCGCGCATCGACAGCCCGGCCATGCCCTCCGCGTCGGCGACGGCGATGGCGGCGTCCACGATCACGTCCACGCTCAGCGCGGGCTTGGGGCCGGGCCGTCCAGCCGAGGTGTCCGGCGCGCGCCACAGCAGGGGCATGGACCGGCGCGGATCGCCCTGTGCGGCGAAAACCGCCATCGCACGTCTCCTTATCGCGTAAAGTAATCTCGGCAGCCAACACTTTACGCCGTAAGGATCGCACCTGATGCAGCCAGGCTCCATCCCCACCGCCGACAGCCACGACGTCATCCAGGTCCGCGGGGCCCGGGAGAACAACCTCGCCGACATCTCCCTCGACATCCCCAAACGCAGGCTCACCGTGTTCACCGGCGTCTCCGGATCGGGCAAGTCCTCGCTGGTCTTCGGCACCATCGCCGCGGAGTCGCAGCGGCTGATCAACGAGACCTACACCGCGTTCGTCCAGTCGTTCATGCCGACGCAGAGCCGTCCCGACGTCGACGCGCTGCACAATCTGAGCGCGGCGATCATCGTCGACCAGGAGCGGATGGGCGCCAACTCCCGGTCCACCGTGGGCACCGCGACCGACGCGCACACCATGCTGCGGATCGTGTTCAGCAGGCTCGGCGAGCCGCGCGTCGGCCCGGCGACGGCGTTCAGCTTCAACAGCCCGGAGGGCATGTGCCCGGCGTGCGAGGGCATCGGACGGGTCTCGGCCATCGATATCGACCAGTTGGTCGACCGCGACCTCTCGCTCAATGAGGGCGCCATCACCGTTCCCAATTTCACCGTGAACACCTGGTACTGGCAGTCCTTCGCCCAGTCCGGCTTCCTCGACCCCGATGTGAAGCTGCGGGACTACACCCCGCAGCAGTGGGAGGACTTCCTCAACAAACCCGCGACCAAGGTCAAGCACGGCACCTTCAACCACACCTACGAGGGTCTGCTCGTGAAGGTGCAGCGGCTTTTTCTCAGCAAGGAACGCGAGTCCATGCAGCCGCATATCCGGGCCTTTGTCGACCGGGCGGTCACGTTCGCCACCTGCGGGTCCTGCGGCGGCGCCCGGCTCAACCCGGCCGCGCTGTCGGCCAAGATCGACGGGCGCACCATCGCCGACTGCTCGGCCATGCAGATCAGCGACCTGGCCGCGTTCGTCGGCAAGATCGAGGACCCGTCGGTCGGCCCGCTGCTCAAGGTCCTGCGCGGCACCCTCGACTCGCTGGTCGAGATCGGCTTGGGCTACCTGAGCCTGGACCGCGAGTCCGGCACCCTCTCCGGCGGCGAGGCGCAACGCGTGAAGATGGTGCGGCACCTGGGTTCCAGCCTCAGCGACGTCACCTACGTCTTCGACGAGCCGACCGTTGGCCTGCACCCGCACGACATCGCCCGGATGAACGACCTGCTGCTTCGCCTGCGCGACAAGGGAAACACGGTCCTGGTCGTGGAGCACAAGCCCGAGGTGATCGCGATCGCCGACCACGTGGTCGACTTGGGCCCCGGCGCGGGTTCAGCGGGCGGGCGCCTGTGCTACACCGGCGACGTCAAGGGGCTGCACGAGTCCGACACGCTCACCGGCAGGCACCTCGGGCACCGCGCCCGCCTGCGCGACCGGCCGCGCACGCCCACCGGCCACATCGCCATCACCGGCGCCTCGCTGCACAACCTCAAGGACATCGACGTCGACGTGCCGCTGGGGGTGCTGACCGTGGTCACCGGCGTCGCTGGGTCGGGCAAGAGTTCGCTGATCCACGGCTCACTGTCCACACGGGACGATGTGATCGTGGTCGACCAGTCGGCGATCCGCGGCTCCCGGCGCAGCAACCCGGCCACCTACAGCGGCCTGCTCGACCCCATCCGCACCGCGTTCGCCAAGGCCAACGGCGTCAAAGCCGCCCTGTTCAGCGCGAACTCCGAAGGCGCCTGCCCGAACTGCAAGGGCATCGGGCTGGTCTACACCGACCTGGCGATGATGGCGGGCGTCGCGTCGGTCTGCGAAGTGTGCGAGGGCAAGCGATTCACCGCGGAAGTGCTCACGCACAAGTTGCGCGGCAAGGACATCAGCGAGGTCCTGGCCATGTCGGTGACCGAGGCGCGGGACTTCTTCACCATCGCCGCGGTCAACCGGATTCTGGACCGCCTGGTCGATGTGGGCTTGGGCTACCTCAGCCTCGGCCAGCCCCTCACCACCCTCTCCGGCGGCGAACGGCAACGCCTCAAACTCGCGATCCGCATGGCGGAGAAGGGCTCCACCTACGTCTTGGACGAGCCCACTACCGGCCTGCACCTAGCCGACGTCGACAAACTCCTGGCCCTCATGGACCGCTTGGTGGACGACGGGAACACCGTCGTGGTCATCGAACACCACCAGGCCGTCATGGCCCACGCCGACTGGCTGATCGACCTCGGCCCCGGCGCGGGCCACGACGGCGGCCAGATCGTCTTCACCGGCACCCCCGCCGACCTGGTGGCCACCTCGGATTCCCTAACCGCCCAACACCTCCGCGAATACGTGACCACCTGACCGTCACGGCCGGGGCAACAACACCGCGACCTCGGTGACGGCGTCCAGCACGTCATCACCGACGCCCCCGCCAACACTCTCAGCCTCGGCGACGACAACGGTGTCGCCGTCGTGGCGAGAGTGGTAGTGGTTTCCGGTGAAGCGGATGTCAGCGACATCGAGCACGCCCGCCGCCAGCGGCGTGATATCGCCTGTCCCGTGCACGTCGTCAAGCCGCTTGAACGCCCGCTTGTCGGCGCGCGAGCGAAAACCCACCCAGGCAACCGAAACGACGACAACGCCACCCGCGCCGTCGCCCACGGCGAACAGCACTCGGGTTAGTGACTCGCAGGGAGTGCCCGCGAAGAACTCCGCACTTGGCCGAAGGAGTGCGCGAGGCAGGTCGCATCCTGCTTCGCAGCCTTCTTGAGGCCACGCATTCCGATCCGCCGCCACGCGTCTTCGGCGTCGCCTTTGCGCGCGGCCTTCTTGCCTTCCCCTTTCTTGGCCGAGAGATTCCGTTCTGCGGCCGACTCGATGGCGCCGCCTGTCGGTTCACCGCCGCCTGAGACGCCACCGCCTAGGCTGCCGCCCGTCGCCACCGCGAGGCCCACCACCGTGGCCGCGACCACGACTCGTGCGCGCCCTGTCCCAGGGTCCGAGCCGCCGCCCGCGCCGCCTATTCGCCGGTTCACCACCGTTGTGCTTCCCACGTTGCCGCTGATGCCATGTTTCTAGCGGGAGAGAGAGACGTGCGAACGAGGACAATCGGGCCAGGACCCCTGGATGGGGCAACACCACCCTGGTCGTTCCCCTGTGGCGGGCGGCGTTATGGAAAGCGGCTGGACCAGGGTGGGCGGTACCGTGGGACGTGCCCTGAGCACGAGGAGCGGCCGTGGAGGGAATCGGCATTTCCGTCGACTTCGACGGTGAGCGGTTGGTCGTCCAAAGCGCCAACGCGGTGGGGAGGTTCGCCCTCGGCGCGGATCGGGTCGTCCTTGTTCCCGATGACCTGCTGACGCTGGCGATCCGCGATGCCGGGGCGATCGGCAATGGGTGGTTGGAGCTGGTGACGCGGGATGAGCGGCGGTACCGGTTGAACTTCACCCGAAGGCAGCAGGCCGCGTTCGCCAGGTTGCACACCGCGCTTGCCGCCGCGCGCGGGAGTGCCGGGGTGCCCCGGCCGCGGGTGCCGGAAGTGTCGGTGACGCTGCGGGGACGCGGGTACTTCAGTCAGGACGTGGTGGGGGAGCCCCACCACGCGGAGGTGTGGGAAGGGCTCGCCGGGCCTGCGCCCACCGGTGAGCGCGAGTTCGTCGCCGAGGTGCGGTGGGAGCCGGAGAACCGGCGCGGTCCGGGCGCGGTTCGGGTGTCGATTGAGGGCCAGGTGGTCGGGCGCCTGCGCGACGACGCGGCGGAGTACGGGGTCGCGCTCGACCGGGTCGGGGGAGTGGGGTGGTGTCGGGCGCGGGTGTGGTGGCGGCGCGACGACGCGGAGTTCATCGCCAGCGTGGCGCTCGACCTGGCCGAACCGGCGCTGCTGATCCCGCTCAACACCGTGGACCAGTCGGCGCGGCACCTGATGGTGCCACCCGGCAGGCCGTTCAAGCTCAGTCGGCTCGGGGAGCACCTGGACGTGCTGGTCCCGTTGGTGCGCGACGCCTACCTGCCGGGCAAGGCGTTGGTGGTGGGCAGTCTGCATGCGACTGAGCGAGTCGGGCCGCGCTCGGCCAGCGAAGTGGTCATGGTGCGGGTCGACGGCCGTGAGATCGGCGAAGTGAGCAGGCAGACCTCCGCCAAGCTGCTGCCCCTGGTCGATCCCCTCGCCGCCGCTGGCGTCACCTGCTACGCCGACGTGCACCTCATCGGCAACGCGCTCGCCGTGGACGCGCGGTTGTCCATCACGCCGCCGGAGGAGCTTCCGCCCGCGTACGTCAAGCGCGTCCAACAGGAACTCCGGGGCGGTTGACGACGCCCGGTGGCGACTTCTTCTCTGGGCGTCGCGCACCCACCACAGTGGACCGCTTTGCGTTGTCGCGGCCCGGCTGATCTGCGACGATTCGTCTTCTCACGACGAATGGAGCATCCGATGTCCTCGCGTCTCAACCCGTACCTCAGCTTCGACGGAACCGCCCGCCAGGCCATGGAGTTCTACCGGGACGTCTTCGGCGGCGACCTGGTCCTCAACACGTTCGGCGACTTCGGCGCCCAGGACTCCCCGGACGCGGACAAGATCATGCACGGCATGCTGGAAACCCCCAGCGGATACACGATCATGGGCGCGGACGTCCCGGCGGGGATGGCCCACAACCCTGGCGACTCCATCACCGTCAGCCTCAGCGGCGATGACGGCGAGGAGTTGCGCGGGTACTGGGAGAAGCTGTCCGACGGCGGCACGGTCTCGGTCCCCATGGAGAAGCAGATGTGGGGTGACGAGTTCGGCATGTGCGTGGACCGCTACGGCGTTCCGTGGATGGTCAACATCGGCGAGCCGCAAGCCTGAGTCCTCCGGGCCGCTCAGCAGCCGAGTAAAGCATGTTTGACACTGTGTCAAACATGCTTTACTTTGGCTCGTGTCAAGTTTTCTTAACACGGGAGCGGTCGTGGCGTTTGAAGAGAAGCGCGCGTGGATCATGCTGGTGGTGACGGTCGGCGGGTACGCGACCTATCTCGCCATCGTCCTCGGGGGCGCGGGCGAAGCGCCGCTCACCGAGGCGCGGTACGTGCCCGCGCTCTTGTGGACGGTCGGCGGCGCCATCGTGGCGGCGATCGCGCTCCAGGTCGCCGTCGCCGCGGCGGCGCCCGGAGAAGCCGACCAGAAGGACCAGCGGGACCGGGAAATCGGCAGGCTCGGCGAGCACATCGGCCAGTCGTTCGTGGTCGTCGGCGGCGTGGCCGCGCTGGTCATGGCGATGGCGGAGGCCGATCACTTCTGGATCGCCAACGCGATTTACCTGGCGTTCGCCTTGTCCGCCGTCCTCGGCTCCGTGGCCAAGATTTTCGCCTACCACCGGGACTTTCAGTCGTGGTGAAGCCGACCAAGGTCACGAACACCATTCGGGCGCTCCGGTTCGCGCAGGGGCAGATGACCCAGGCGGAATTGGCCGAGCGCGTTGGGGTCACCCGGCAGACCGTGATCGCCATCGAACAGGGCCGTTATTCGCCGTCTCTGGAAATGGCGTTCCAGATAGCCCGCGTCTTCGGTGTCGCCGTGGAAGACGTGTTCCAGTATCCCCACCAAGAAGGAGAAACGCCGTGAAGGCGATCGCGCAGGACACCTATGGCTCAACCGAGGTTCTCGAACTCGCCGACGTCGACAGACCGACGATCGGCGACGACGACGTGCTCGTCGCGGTGCGCGCCGCGGGGGTCGACCCGGGCGTGTGGCACCTGATGACGGGCCTGCCGTACCTGGTGCGCGCCGCGGGCTTCGGGCTCCGCACACCGAAGCACCGGGTGCGCGGCCGCGATGTCGCGGGCCTTGTCGAGGCGGTCGGCAAGAACGTCACCGCCTTCCAGCCGGGCGACGAGGTGTACGGCACCTGCGACGGCTCCTTCGCCGAGTACGGCGCCGCCCCCGCTGACCAGTTGGCGCCCAAGCCCGCGAGCCTCACCTTCGAGCAGGCCGCCGCCGTCCCGGTCTCGGGCCTGACCGCGTTGCAGGGCCTGCGGGACGCGGGCCGGGTGCGCGCCGGGCAGCGGGTCCTGATCACCGGCGCTGGCGGCGGCGTCGGCACCTTCGCCGTCCAACTGGCCAAGGCGTTCGACACCGACGTCACCGGCGTCTGCGGCCCGGCGAAGACGGACCTGGTGCGCTCCCTCGGCGCCGACGAGGTCATCGACTACACCCGCCAGGACGCCACCGACGGCTCCCGCCGCTACGACCTCATCCTTGACACGGCGGGCAACCGCCCCCTGTCCCACCTCCGCCGCGCCCTCACCCCCAAGGGCACCCTGGTCATCGCGGGCGGCGAAGGCGGCGGCCGCTGGCTCGGCGGCTTCGACCGCTCCCTGCGCGCGATGGCCCTGTCCCCGTTCCTGAGCCAGAACCTGCGCGGCCTGGTCTCCAAGGAACTCGGCGCCGACCTGCGAATCCTCACCGAACACATCGACGCGGGCAGGCTAGCCCCCGTCCTGGACCGCACCTACCCGCTGGCCGACACCCCCGAAGCCATCGACTACGTGCACAGCGGACAAGCCCGCGGCAAAGTCGTCATCACCGTGTGACCTTCCGCCGCCGAACGGCCCGCACGGCGACCACAACCGCCCCCACGACGACCAGGGCGCCCAACAACTGAAGCCCCGGCGAGTCGTCAGCTTCCCCGTACACGACGCCCGCAAGACCTATCGCGATGGCAAGGGCGGCAAGTAAGTACCTCATCCATCGAGCCTCGCTGACTATCTATCGAATGTCAATAGATCTCGGGGTCACCAGCCGCGCGAACGCCACTCGTCGAGCTTGGGGCGCTCGGCTCCGAGGGTGGAGTCGTCGCCGTGGCCGGGGTAAAACCAGGTGTCGTCCGGCAGTTCGCCGAAGACTCGGGACTCCAGGTCGTCCATGAGGCTGGTGAAGTCTTCGGGGCTGGTGGTTCGGCCGGGGCCGCCGGGGAACAGGGAGTCGCCGGTGAACAGGTGAGGGGCGCCCTCGGGGTCGCGGTAGAGGAGGGCGATGGAGCCGGGGGTGTGGCCGCGGAGGTGGATCACCTCACACGTGACCTCACCCACCTCGATCGTGTCGCCGTGGGTGACGAGGCGGTCGGGAGGAACCGGGAGCGGGGCTGCGTCGGCGGGGTGGGCGATGGTGTTCGCGCCGAAAGCGCCCGCGACGGCGCCGAGGGCCTGCCAGTGGTCGCCGTGCTGGTGGGTGGTGACGATGGTGCGCAGGGTGGGGCGGTCCTGGCCGTAGCCGATGACGTCGGACAGCCGCTCCGGGTCGTTGGCCGCGTCGATGAGCAGGGCTTCCCGGGTGGTCCTGCAGGTGAGCAGGTAGGCGTTGTTGTCCATGGGGCCGACGGACACCTTGGTGATCGTCAGCGCGCCCAGGGTGCGGCGGGCGGCCGGGCCGCCGGGGTCGACATGGCCGGAGTAGTCGAGAAGGTCCACGGTCGCTGACGGTAGTCTGCGCGCCACCGCTTGTCCGCACCCAGGCCTGCGGGGCGCGCCGTGAGGCCCTACCCTGTTACCCGAGCGTGACCTGAACCGACCCCCTGTCGCCCAACACCTGTGAGCTCGTGCAGACCACTGAGACAGCGAACCAGAAGCGGTCCCCGCGCAAGATCAGCTGGGACGTGATCCGGGTGCTGGCCGTGTACTCGGTCGTCATCCAGCACATCACCCACCAGTCGCCGATCAACCACGCCGAGTTGGGGCCGTACCCGTTCGTGCTTCCGCTGCAGTTCGGCGCGAGCACCCTGTTGGTGATCTCCGCCTTCTTCATCTGCGTGACCGTCCGCAGAGGACGGACCGGACACTGGCTGTGGAGTCGGCTGGCCCGGCTGCTGCCCGCCTACCTGGTGGCGGTGGTGGTCACCTACGGCGTCTCCCGCGCCGTCGCGCCCGCCTTCGGCTGGTACCTGCCCACGCACACCGACCTGCTGGCGAACCTGACCCTGGTGCAGGCCTGGTCGCCGCGGTTCCACTGGATCGACGCCTCGTACTGGACGCTTCCGGTGCAGGTCATGGCTTTCCTGGTCGCCGCGCTGCTGTGGCCGAGGGGGTGGGTCCGCGGCTCCCGGATCCCGGTGCTGCTGTGGACGCTGCTGCTCACGCCGCTGGTGATCCGGTTCCTCTGGCGCCAGGACGACGCGCAGCAGTGGGTGAAGTCGGTGTTCGACGGGCTCGCCCTGCACCGGGTCGCGCTGTTCGGGGTGGGCGTGGCGATCTGGCTGTGGACCCGCAAACGCCTGTCCGGCAAGCATCTGGCCGCCTACCTCGTCGCCGCGCTGGTCGCCCAGGACGCGCATTCGTACTTTGTGGACACTCCGTCGACCATCGCGTTCGGGGTGATCCTGGCGGGCATCGTGGCCGCAGCGGGCGGGCCGGACTGGGACATCCCCGGCCTGCGCTCGCTAGCCCGGCCGATCCGGTGGCTGGGCGGGATCTCGTTCGGGGTCTACCTGGTCCACCAGGAACTCGGCTTCGTGCTCGCCCGGTTCCTGCTCGACGCGGGGGTCGGCGCCTGGAGCAGGCTCGTCCTGTGCGTGGCGATGGCCGTGCTGCTCGGCTGGGCGATGACCAGGCTGGTGGAGCGGCCAGCGCACCGCTGGCTCACCGAGTCCGGGCCTGTCGTGGCGCGGCGCGTGCTGAGCACGCTCGCCGCGACCCGCGAGGCGATCCGCGAGTTGCCGCAGGTGCCCGCTCAGCCCCAGGCGGCTAGCTCGGGCGGCGTGCCCACCAGGCCGGTGCCGTCGCCCCGGCCGGTCAGCCAGCCCAGGACCGCCGCGGCCGACCCGCTCAGCTCCCGCGAGCTGGAGTGGGTGGCGATGGCCAGCTCCCAGGTCCGCTGACGCCCGTCGGGCAGGTCGGCGGCCAGCCGCAGCGGCTCGCCGTCCGCGCGCGCCCGGTGCGGTCGCACGGCCAGGTCGAGCAGCCGGTCGAGGTGCGCGGCAGGCACGTCGTCAAAGGTGACGCCCGCGTCCAGGTCGACCAGGTGGTTCCACGCCTCGAACAGCGCCAGCTCGGGCACCTCGGCCGCGGGGAACCAGCGGCCGGACGTGTGCATGATCTGGGCGTCCCAGTCCGAGTCACTCAGACGTGTGATCGCGGTGTGAAACCGGTCACAAGCTGCGTAAAGATCCTCCCGGATGACCTGAGGCAGACGCTGCGCGCCCGCCTCGATGTCGGCGTCCCGGTCGGCGAGACTGGCGTACGCCGCGTGCTCGATTCCGGTCCGCGCCCAGGTCAGGAGGTTGACGAGCGCGTCGGCGTTGCGCGCGAGGTGGCTCACCACGTGCCCGCGCGTCCAGCGGGGCAGCTTGCTCGGCGCGGCGTAGTCGTCATCGGCGAGACCGGCGACCCGCTCGTGCAGCACGACCCACGCCGCCCGCACCGCCTGGTGCGCCGCCGCGGCCCGGGCCGCGCCGCTGGAGCGGCGCTGACCAGGCAGACTCGCCTGGTCTACCGGCGCGTTGGCGGCCGTGCCCGAACCACTCATGCTGACTCCCGGCCTTGGGGGAAGTGAACGGCGGCGATGTGCTCCGACCCCCAGCGTAGGCTGGTCTGGTTACTGGCGGGTACCGCTTCGTGGGTGCATCGCTGTTCCCGCGCCGTCGAGAATTGTCGGTGGCCCGTCCTAGCATGAGCGGTGCCATCGCCGTGGCCGCTCACCCAGCCAAGCAACCCGGCGCACCGCCGCCGCGCCCTGCTCGGCTGACGCCACGCCCGGCAGGCCCGCACGACCCATCAGCACCACCGCGACACCAGCAATGCCAGCGATACCAGCGATACCCCAGCACCAGGCGATACCCGAATACCAGGCAACCCGAGCAACACCGCAGTACCCGCACAGCCTCATGGGCGTGCGACCTCAGCCGTAGCACCGCACAAGAGAGCACTACCGAAGGGACTTCAGTGGCCGACCGCCTCGTCGTTCGCGGCGCCCGGGAGCACAACCTGCGCGGAGTCGACATCGACCTGCCCAGGGACAGCCTGATCGTGTTCACCGGCTTGTCCGGCTCGGGCAAGTCCAGCCTCGCGTTCGACACGATCTTCGCCGAGGGCCAGCGCCGCTACGTCGAGTCGCTGTCGGCCTACGCCAGGCAGTTCCTCGGCCAGATGGACAAGCCGGACGTCGACTTCATCGAGGGCCTCTCGCCAGCGGTCTCGATCGACCAGAAGTCGACCAGCCGCAACCCGCGTTCGACGGTCGGCACGATCACCGAGGTCTACGACTACCTGCGACTGCTTTACGCGCGCGCGGGCAAGCCGCACTGCCCCACCTGCGGCGAGCCGATCAGCAAGCAGACCCCGCAGCAGATTGTCGACCAGGTCCTCGCCATGGAGAACGGCGTGCGCTTCCAGGTCCTCGCGCCGGTCATCCGCGGCCGCAAGGGCGAGCACGTCGACCTGTTCGCCAGCCTGCAAACCCAGGGCTACTCACGCGCTCTAGTCGACGGCACCGCCTACTCGCTGGCCGACCCGCCGAAGCTCAAGAAGCAGGAAAAGCACCACATCGCGGTGATCGTGGACCGGCTCGCGGTGAAGGCGAGTTCCAAGCAGCGCCTCACCGACTCGGTGGAGACCGCGCTGCGCCTGGCAGACGGCCTGGTGGAGCTGGACTTCGTGGACCTGCCGGAGAACGACCCGCACCGGGTGCGCGGCTTCTCCGAGAACCTGGCCTGCCCCAACGGGCACGCCCTCGGCCTGGAAGACCTTGAGCCGCGCTCGTTCTCCTTCAACTCGCCCTACGGCGCGTGCCCGGAGTGCACCGGCATCGGCGTGAAGAAGGAGGTCGACCCGGAACTGGTGGTCCCCGACGACGAGCTGTCCCTTGCCGATGGAGCGATCGCGCCGTGGGCGGGCGGGCAGACCGCCGAGTACTTCGTCCGGCTGCTCACCTCGCTGTCCGAGGCGCTCGGGTTCCGAATGGACACCCCCTGGCGCAGGCTGCCCGCGAAGGCGCAGAAGGCCGTGCTGCACGGCGTGAACGAGCAGGTGCACGTCCGCTACAAGAACCGCTACGGCCGCGAGCGGTCGTACTACGCGGCCTACGAGGGCGTCATCCCGTTCCTGGAGCGGCGCCAGGAGCAGACCGACTCCGAGTACATGCGCGAGAAGTACGAGGGCTACATGCGGGAGGTCCCGTGCCCGGCGTGCCGGGGCAGCAGGCTCAAGCCCGAGATCCTCGCGGTGACCCTGGAGCACGCCGAGCACGGCGACAAGTCGATCGCCGAGGTGTCGGCCATGTCGATCGGGGAGTGCTCGGCGTTCCTCGACGGCCTGACGCTGGGCAAGCGCGAGGCGATGATCGCGGGCGCGGTGCTCAAGGAGATCCAGGCGCGCCTGCGGTTCCTGCTCGACGTCGGCCTGGACTACCTCTCACTCGACCGCGCGTCCGCCACCCTGTCCGGCGGCGAGGCGCAGCGCATTCGGTTGGCCACCCAGATCGGCTCCGGCCTCGTCGGCGTGCTCTACGTGCTGGACGAGCCGTCGATCGGCCTGCACCAGCGCGACAACCACCGGCTCATCGAGACGCTCACCCGGCTGCGCAACCTGGGCAACACGCTGATCGTGGTCGAGCACGACGAGGACACCATCCGCGCGTCCGACTGGGTGGTCGACATCGGGCCGGGCGCGGGGGAGCACGGCGGCAAGGTCGTGCACAGCGGCACGTTCAAGGACCTGCTCAAGAACAAGGACTCGCTGACCGGCGCCTACCTCGCGGGCCGCAGCGAGATCCCGATGCCCGCCGTCCGCCGGGGCGTCGACAAGAAGCGGCAGCTCACCGTGGTCGGCGCGCGGGAGCACAACCTGCGCGGCATCGACGTGGCGTTCCCGCTTGGCGCGCTGGTCGCGGTGACCGGGGTGTCCGGGTCGGGCAAGTCCACCCTGGTCAACGACATCTTGGCCACCGTCCTGGCGAACAAGCTCAACGGCGCCCGGCAGGTCCCCGGCAGGCACACCCGGGTCAAGGGCCTGGAGCACGTCGACAAGCTCGTCCAGGTCGACCAGTCGCCGATCGGCCGCACCCCCCGGTCCAACGCGGCCACCTACACCGGCGTGTTCGACCACATGCGCAAGCTGTTCGCCTCCACCACCGAGGCCAAGGTGCGCGGCTACCTGCCGGGCCGGTTCTCGTTCAACGTCAAGGGCGGCCGCTGCGAGGCGTGCGCTGGCGACGGCACCATCAAGATCGAGATGAACTTCCTGCCGGACGTCTACGTCCCGTGCGAGGTCTGCAAGGGCGCCCGGTACAACCGGGAGACCCTGGAGGTGCACTACAAGGGCAAGACCATCGCCGAAGTCCTCGACATGCCCATCGAGGAGGCGGCCGAGTTCTTCGAGCCGATCAAGGCGATCCACCGGCACCTCAAGACGCTGGTCGACGTCGGCCTCGGCTACGTCCGGCTCGGCCAGCCCGCGCCGACCCTGTCCGGCGGCGAGGCGCAGCGGGTGAAGCTCGCGAGCGAGTTGCAGAAGCGCTCGACCGGCCGCACGGTCTACATCCTGGACGAGCCGACCACCGGCCTGCACTTCGAGGACATCCGCAAACTCCTCGGCGTCATCAACGGCCTGGTCGACAAGGGCAACACGGTCATCGTCATCGAGCACAACCTCGACGTGATCAAAACGGCGGACTGGATCATCGACATGGGCCCGGAAGGCGGCTCCGGCGGCGGCATGGTGGTCGCCGAGGGCACCCCGGAGGACGTGGTGAAGGCCGAGGGCAGCTACACCGGGGAGTTCTTGGCGCACGTCATGTGACCAGGGCACATGACCTCTGGACAGGGTGTATCCCGGTCCGCGAAGCTCGCTCCTACCTCGTAGGCGCGGGTAAGCGCGCACGTGGACGAGGAGGACGACGACATGCCCGACCCCAGGCGTCCTGAGGCCCGGACACCGCGCCACGACTTCGTGGCGCGGCTCAGCGGGCGGGTCGAGGGCGCTGCCGAGAAGATCGGTTCGGTGCGTGGGGCTTGATCAGACGCCGGACCGCACGGCCCGGACTGCCGCACCACAGGCGGCAGCCCTCGTCCGCGACCGGCTCAAGCAGGAGTTCGGCGACGAGGTGGCAGTTTTCGCGGGCCCCGGCCGTCCGCTCGCGCCGACCGTCCGGCTGGCGGTGGCGGTGGGGGAGAGCCGGGAGTTCGCCCGCTGGGCCCGCGCGGCGAAGCTGACCGCCCTGACCGTGGTCCTGGGCGGCGACACCGCCCCGGACACGGTCCTCGTCGGCCCCCTCGCCGTCCCCGGCAGGCCAGGCTGCGCGGAATGCGCCCGCGCCCGCAGAGTCGCCGCCGCGGCCCTCGACGCGACCTCGCCCGCCTGCTCCTTCCACACGGGCGTGACGTCCGCCCCCGGCACCCTGAAACCGGCGATCACACCCAGCCAAGCCTGTGACCCCGGCCCTCAGGACCCCCGCCTACTCGCGGCGGCCGTTTCCCCAGCCAAGCCGCCCGCGACTGTCCCGACGCCCGACGCCGACGACACGATGCGACTGAACCCAAGGGCCGCCAACGGCACCAGCGAACCGTCGCCCACTCGGCCGCCGCGAGCGGCTTCGGCGTCGGGCAAGGATGTCCGGAATCGGGTGCCGTCGTCAGGTGATGCCGAGGACACGACTCGGGGTGACGCTGCGGTCGCGGAAGGCATGAGCGAACCGGGGCTTGGCGGTCAGTCGCTGCGTGCGCCTTCGGTGGCGGTCGAGGACGTCCGGAATCGGGTGCCGTCGTCAGGTGACGATGCTGAGGACACGACTCGGGTCGGTGCTGCGGTCGCGGAAGGTGCGAGCGAGCCGGGGCCTGCTCGGTTGCCGGGGGCGGCTTTGGTGGCGGGCGAGGATGTCCGGAATCGGGTGCTGTCGTCAGGTGACGATGCTGAGGACACGGCTCGGGTCGATGCGGTGGTCGCGGAGGGTACGAGCGAGCCGGGGCTTGGCGGTCAGTCGCTGCGGGCGCCTTCGGTGGCGGGTAAGGATGTCCGGAATCCGGAGCTGTCGTCAGGTGATGCCGAGGACACGGCTCGGGTTGACGCTGCGGTCGCGGAGGGTACGAGCGAGCCGCGGCCTGCTCGGGTGCCGGGGGCGCCTTTGGTGGTGGCCGAAGGGGCTCGGAGCTCGGTGCTGTCGTCAGGTGATGTTGAGGTCACGGCTCGGGTGGAGGCGGTGGTCGTGGAGGGCGCCTGCGAGCCGGGGCCTGCTCGGTTGCCGGGGGCGGTTTCGGTGGTGGCCGAAGGGGCTCGGAACTCGGTGCTGTCCTCCGCTGACGTGGAGGACACGACCCGGGTCAACGCGGCGGTCGCTGGAGGCGTAGGCGAACCGGTGTCCGGTGGTCGGTCGGTGCGGGCGGCTTTGGTGGCGGGCGAGGACATCCGGAGCGCTCGGAACTCGGTGTTGTCCTCCGGTGATGGTGAGGACACGACCCGGGTCGACGCTGGGGGCGTAGGCGAACCGCCTGCGGCCGTGATCGGGCGGGCGCTTGATCAGCTTGTCGTGCTGGTGCGGGACTTTCTGCGCGCGGACGCCCGCGAACTCATCGACCACGTCGCCGAGTTGGGTGGGGTGGAGCCGGTGTGGCACCGGGTGATCCCGCTGCCCGCCTGCGACGTGTGCGGGGGTGCGACCGGTGGCGGCGCGGTGGCGCTGCCCGACACCGACGACGACCCGGCGGCGTTGCTGGCGGCACTCGCGGGCTGGGTCGACCCGGTGACCGGTGTCATCCCCTGGGTCGAGTTGCACCAGCCCCTGGGGGAGTCCGGGCCGCACACCGCCACCGCCGCGGCTCCGCACCTGCTCGACGCCGACGGGGTGCCGCGGGCGATGCCGATCGGGTGGGGCAAGGGGATGACCCGCTGCGCGGCGATCGAATCGGCGGTGGGGGAGGCGATCGAGCGGTACTCGGCGTCGCTGCCCGACGCGGATCGGCTGGTGTGGGCGCGGCCGGCCGACCTCGACGGGGAGATCCTGGACCCGCGCGAGTTCGCCCTCTACGAGCCCGAGCAGTACGCCGCGGCCGGGTTCCCGTGCGTGCCGTTCGACCGGCGGGTGGACCATCCGTGGGTGCGCGGCGTCTGGCTCGGGACCGACACCCCGGTCTGGGTGCCCGCCGTGTTCGCCTACCTCACCATGACGGTGCTCCCCGAGCACGTGATCTGCCAGGGCACCTCCAACGGGCTCGCCGCGGGCGCCGACGTCGACACCGCCGCCGTGCGGGCGACCCTCGAACTGGTCGAACGCGACGCGATGATGGCCGCGTGGCTCACCGGGGAGCGCGGCCGGTTCGTGGAGTTGGACGAGACCCTGGACGACGACGTCCACGCGGTGATCGAGGCGCTGCAAGCGCAGGGGCCCTCGGTCGAGGTGTACCTGCTGCCCACCTCCACCTACGGCGCCACCGCCGTCGCGCTCGCCATCGGCGACGGTCGGCGCTGGCCCGGGGTCGCCCTCGGCCTCGGCGCCGACCGCTCGCCGCGCGCGGCCATCCGCGCGGCCGTGCTCGAACTCGCCCAGACCGCCCCGCACCTGGCGACCCTGCTGCGCGAGCGCGCGCACCCGGTGCCAACGCGGCCGCACGGCGTGCGGGAGATGCTCGACCACGCCGCCTACTACTTCCCCGTCGAGCGCATCGACGCGTTCGACCGGCTGCGCTGCGGCGGCACCTCCCGGTTGCGCGACCTGCGCGAGCCCGCCCTGGACACCTCCATGACCGACCTGTCCGGCACGCTCGGCGCGACCGGGGTCCGGGTGGCCGTGGTGGACGTGACCAGCGCGGACGTGGCGACCGGCCCGTTGCGGGTGGTCCGCGCGGTGAGCCCGGACCTGCAGCCGCTCAGCTACGGCCACGGCAATGACCGCGCGCTGGTCGCCCGGCTGCGCCGCCGCGGCGTCCGCACCCGGGCGCTTATTCACCCAATCTGGTGATCAAAAGACGTTCACTCACAGTCCAGGCCACCGTCATCCGCACTCGGCAGGCTGCCGCGCATGCGCGTGACAAAGATCGCTTCAGCCGCCTTAGGCTCCCTGGTCCTGCTCGCTCTCGCCGTGGCCCCGGCCGAGGCGAGCCTCCCCTCGGTCACTGCCGAGTACGAGACGCCCCCCAACTTCGATGACGACGAGGGCGGCAACGCCGACGCCGACGACCCGGCCATCTGGGTCAACAAGGCCCGGCCGGAAGGCAGCGTCGTCGTCGGCACCCTCAAGAACGGCGGCCTCGCCGTGTTCGACCTGCGCGGTCGGGAGATCCAGCGCTTCGCGACCCCGCCAGCGCCCACCCCCGAGGCCGAGGCGGGCCGCTTCAACAACGTCGACATCATCCAGGGCGCGCGGATCGGCGGTCGGACCCTCGACCTCGCCGTGGTGTCCGACCGGGGCCGGGACCGGATCAGGGTCTACGCGATCGACGCCCGCGGCGTGCTCACCGACGTCACCACCGCCACCCCGCCGCGGGTGTTCAGCGCCTCCGAGCCCGAGGTTGACGAGCAGCGCACCGCCTACGGCCTCGCCGTCGCCGCCGACCCGGCGGGCGGCGCCCCGTGGGTGGTCGTGAGCAGGCGCCACGAGACCCGGCTGGGCGTGTTCCGCCTAGCCGACGACGGCGCGGGCCGCGTCACCTATGTCCCGGCCGACACCGTCGACCTGCCCGAGTCCTTCCCGGTCGACGGCGGCACCTGGACCCCCTGCGCCGAGCCGGGCGAGCGCCCGCAGGTCGAGGGCATGGTGGTCGACCCGGCCGCGGGCGTGCTCTACGCCGCCCAGGAAGACGTCGGCATCTGGCGCGTCCCGCTGCGCGCGGGCGCGTTCGGCGCCCCGGCGCTGGTGGAGCGGGTGCGCGAGTTCGGCAGGCCAGCGGTCTACGACGAGGCCACTGAAGAGTGCGTGTTCACCGGACCGCCCTCCGCCTCGGCGGGCGAGCACCTGTCGGCTGACGCCGAGGGGCTGACCATCGCCAACAGCGGCGGCGAGAAGCTGCTGCTGGCCTCCAGCCAGGGCGACAGCACGTTCGCGGCGTTCGAGATCGAGCGCGGCGGCATCGACCACGAGGGCGGCTTCGCGGTGGCCGACCGGTCCACTGTGGACGGCGTCCAGCACAGCGACGGCGCGGCGGTCGTCACCGTCCCGCTCGGCCAGGACTTCCCGCGCGGCCTGCTCGTCGTCCACGACGGCGAGAACGTCCCCGCGGGCGACCGGGAGAGCACCAACTTCAAGCTGCTCCGCTGGGACCGGGTGGCCGCCACGATCGACTAGCCGGGCCGCAAGGCCCCGATAACCGACTGAACCGCCCGACCGGGGGCATCGGAAGGGCGGTTCAGCCGGTTCAACGACCGTCACGGCCGTCGGCTTGGGGGTTACTTCTTCGGTTGCTGGTCTCCTGAGATCGGCTGTTCGTGCAGCGTGCGCTGCTGGGGGATGGCGACCGGCCCGGCGGCCGGGGCGGTGCTCGGGCTGGGCGAGTGGTCGTCGGTGAGGGTGGCCTCGTCAAACGGGGCCCGGCCGGTGAGCACCAGCCCAGCCTGGGCGCGGTCGAACTGCCTGGTCCAGGTGCCGATGAGGACGGTGGCCACCGCGTTGCCCGCGAAGTTGGTCAGCGCCCGCGCCTCGGACATGAACCGGTCGATGCCGACGATCAGCCCGACGCCGTCGACCAGGTCCGGCCGGTGCGATTGGAGGCCGCCCGCCAGGGTGGCCAGGCCCGCGCCGGTGACCCCGGCGGCGCCCTTGGCCGCGATGACCATGAACAGCAGCAGCGAGACCTGCTCGCCCAGCGAGAGCGGGTCGCCGGTCGCGTTCGCCACGAACAGCGTCGCCATCGTCAGGTAGATCGCGGTGCCGTCGAGGTTAAACGAGTACCCGGTCGGGACGGTGATGCCGACGACGGTCCGGCTCACCCCCAAGTGCTCCATCTTGGCGATGAGCCGGGGCAGCGCGACCTCCGAGGACGAGGTCGACAGGATCAGCAGGAACTCCCGGCCCAGGTAGCGCAGCAGGGAGAACAGGTTGACCCGCGCCACCGCCCACAGCAGCAGGCCCAGGACCGCGACCACGAACACCACGCAGGTCGCGTAGAAGCCGAGCATGATCACCGCGAGGCTGCGCAGCGCCGTCAGGCCGGTCTCGCCGACCACGGCGGCCATCGCGCCGAACGCGCCAAGCGGTGCCACCCACATGATCATCGCCAGCACCCGGAACACGAGCTTCTGCAGGTGCCCGATGCCGCGCAGCACCGGCTCGGCCT
The DNA here is from genome assembly GCF_055586285.1 of Actinokineospora sp. NPDC051303. Lineage (NCBI taxonomy): Bacteria > Bacillati > Actinomycetota > Actinomycetes > Pseudonocardiales > Pseudonocardiaceae > Actinokineospora > Actinokineospora sp. NPDC051303. The sequence continues at coordinate 103,330 of NZ_JBVJIN010000021.1, read as the reverse complement.
TGGCGCCCATGGTCTGCAGCCCGAACCCGACCAGCAGCGCCACCAGCAGCGTCTGCAGGACCTCACCCTCGGTGAACGCCGAGACGAGCGTCGTCGGGATGACGCCGAGGACGAACTCGATCGTGCTCTCACTGCCCGCGGCGGCTTGCCTCTCGCCGCTGGCGCGCGCTGCCTCGGTGAGTTGCAGGCCGTCACCGGGGTGCAGGAGGTTGCCCACGACCAGGCCCGCGACCAGGGCGATGGTCGACATGACCAGGAAGTAGCCCAGCGCCAGGCCGCCGATCTTGCCCACGCTCTTGGCCTTGGCCACCGCGCCGACGCCGAGCACGATCGTGCAGAAGATGATCGGGCTGATCATCATCTTGATCAGGGCGACGAAGCCCGTGCCCAGCGGCTTGAGCGCCGACCCCGCCGACGGGAACAGCAGGCCGACACCGATGCCGAGGACGACCGCGACGATGACGGCGAGGTAGAGGTAGCGGGTCCGATCCTGGCGTGGGGACTTGGTAGTCGACACTGGGCCTCCGGGGAGGGGACCGCGACACCGCGATCCCGGATCGCCGCCGAGTCTCCGGTACCGCTGTGGCCCCGGTCACGATTGCGTTCATTACGTTCATGGGCCCCGGCCGTCACACTTACCGGCATGACCGGTCGCAGACAGTGGAGTTTGGCCCACCAGCTCTTGGTGCTCCAGGTGGTGATCGTCGGCGTGCTGGTGACTGGCGGCGCGGTCTTGGTCTGGATCGATGTCGCCGAGCGGGCCAAGGAGTCCAGCGCGGCCACCGTGAAGACGCTGGCCAGGGCCATCGCGGACTCGCCGTCGGTGGTCGAGGCGGTCACCGGCCCGGACCCCAGCGGCGTGTTGCAGCCCTACGCGCACACCGTGCTCGCCGACACCGGCGTCGACTTCATCACGATCATGGACGTGGACGGCCTCCGCTACACCCACCCGAACTCGGCGGAGATCGGCAAGAAGTTCATCGGGAACACCAAAGAAGCCCTCGCCGGTCGCGCGTTCACCGAGATCTACGAGGGCACGCTGGGGCCGACGGTCCGCGCGGTTGTCCCGGTCTTCGACGCGGAGCACCGGGTGGTGGCGCTGGTCAGCGCGGGAATCAAGTTATCGGCCATCAGCGAGCAGGTGGCCGAGCGGGTGATCCCGCTGATCGGCGTCGCGCTCTTGGCGCTGGCGGTCGGCGGGCTGGGGACCTACCTGGTCAGCAGGCGGCTGCGCAGGCAGACCGGCGGCCTCGCCCCAGCCCAGCTGACCCGGATGATCGAGTACCACGAGTCCATCCTGCACGCCGTCCGCGAGGGCCTGGTGCTGGTCGACCCCCAGCACCGGGTCACCCTGTGCAACGACGGCGTGCGGGTGCTGCTCGACCTGCCGTCCGACGCGGAGGGCAAACCGGTCACCGAGCTGGGGCTGCCGACCGGGCTGGTCCAGCGGCTGCTCTCGGGCACGGAGATGCGCGATGAACTGCATCTGACCGACACCCGCGTCCTGGTGGTCAACTCCTCCACGGTGCGGTTCGACGGCCGGGTCCTGGGCACGGTGGTGACCGTCCGCGACCACACCGACCTGCAAGCGCTCACCGGCGAGCTGGACACCGTGCGCGGCTTCGCCGAGTCGTTGCGCTCGCAGGCGCACGAGGCGGCCAACCGCCTGCACACCGTGGTCTCGCTGGTCGAACTCGGCCGCGCCACCGAGGCCGTCGAGTTCGCCACCGGCGAGCTGGCCATCGCGCAGCGGCTCACCGACCAGGTGGTGGCCGCGGTGTCGGAGCCGATCCTGGCCGCGCTGCTGCTGGGCAAGGCGGCCGACGCCAGCGAGCGCGGCGTCGAGCTGCTGGTCAGCCCGGACACCGAGATCGCCGACTACGCCTTGGGCGACGACGGCCCGGTGACCCCGCGCGACCTGGTCACCATCCTCGGCAACCTGATCGACAACGCCGTCGACGCCGCCGTCGAGGGCGCGGACGCGCACCGCCCCACGGTCGAGGTCTCCGCGAAGACCAGCCCCCGCGAACTCGTGCTGCGCGTCGCCGACAGCGGCCCGGGCATACCGCCGTCCGCCCTGGACAACGCCTTCCGCCGCGGCTGGTCGACCAAGGGCGGCGCGGGCCGGGGCCTCGGATTGGCCCTGGTGGGTCAAGCCGTCCGGCGGGCAGGTGGCACGATCGATGTGGGCCGCGATGTCGGCGCGGTGTTCACCGTGCGGCTGCCGGTGCGGATGGGGGAGCGCGGGTGATCAGTGTCCTGGTGGTGGAGGACAACCCGGTGGCGGCGGACGCCCACCGGCACTACGTCGAGCGGGTGCCCGGCTTCCGGGTCGCGGGCGTGGTCCACTCCGGCCGCGACGCGCTGCGTTTCCTCGACGCGACCACCGTCGACCTGGTCCTGCTGGACCTCTACCTCCCCGACGGCCACGGCCTCGACGTCGTCCGCGCCCTCCGCGCCGCGGGCCGCACCGCGGACGTGATCACGGTGACCTCGGCCAGGGACCTGGCGATCGTCCGCGCGGCCGTCTCCGCTGGCGTCGTCCAGTACCTCCTCAAGCCCTTCACCTTCGCCACCCTGCGCGACAAACTCAACGGCTACGCCAAGTTCCGCGCCCGAGTCAGCGGCCACGGCGAAGCAGCGGGCCAAGCGGAAGTGGACGAGGCCTTCGGCGCGCTCCGCAGCACCGAGAACCTGGCCCTCCCCAAGGGAATGAGCAGGCAAACCCTCGACGCCGTCATCGAAGCCGTCCGCACCTCCGACGGCGGCCTCTCCTCCGGCGCCGCAGCCGACGCGGTGGGCGTCTCCCGCGTCACCGCCCGCCGGTACCTGGAATACCTGGCGGACACCGGTTTAGCCGCCCGCCGCCCCCAATACGGCGCCGTGGGCAGACCCGAAGTCTGGTACCGCTGGGCAGGCTGACCGCCTCTGGCCGATGGCTGCGCCCGCCAGGTCCCACCCGGCGGGCGCGAGCGGCCAAGGCTAGTCGGCATTCGGCTGGGCGTACCCCTTCAAACCACCGAAGTCGATGATCGTGCAATCCTCGTCACCAAGAGTCCACGCATCGTGACCAGGCGGAATATGGACCGCGTCACCAGGCCCGACCTCGCTCTCCCGGCCATCGTCCATGACCACCTTCATCCGCCCGGACAACACATAGCCGATGTGCTCCACCTGGCAGCTGTCCGTGCCAGCCAACGGCTTCACATCATTCGACCACCGCCAGCCAGCCTCGAACGTCCCGAGACCAACCGGCCCACTGTCCAGATTCACCAGATCCACATGCCCGTGCCCAGGAAACGGCCGGACCTCGTCAGGTGCTGTGAAGTTCTTACTCTGCAACTCGCTCATCTGTGGCACTCGCTTCCACTGTGAGGTATTCCGGCGACCCTCTTCAGCTGCGCTGACACCAGAACAAGCAACGGTAATAACCACCACAGCCCCGGACTAGAGCACTTCTGCTCTGTACGCCCAGTCACCCCACGTGTCCACTGTGGTCAAACCGACCAGCCAGGCCGCATCCGGGCCAAACCGCCCTCCACGAGGGCCGAACCAGCGCTCGCCCAGTGCTCGATGGGGTGGAGTGGTTTCTTTGGGGGAGAAGGAAGATCCCTAAACTTGCCGTGGTCGTGGGGCCGAAGGCTCCCCACCCGTCTTTCCCACGACGGGATCTTCCTTCGTAGGGGCCCCAAAGAAACCACTCCACCCCATCGAGCAGACCCCGGAACCCAGCCCGGGAGCCACTCCGCCCCACCGAGCAACCCCCAGAACCGACCCCTCAGTACACCGGCCCCGTGTACTTCTCCCCAGGCCCCTGCCCAGGCTCATCCGGAAACGCCGACGACTCCCGAAACGCCTTCTGCAACGACTGCAACCCGTCCCGAATCGGCGCGGCATGCGGCCCCAGGTACTCCACCGACGCGGTCACCAGCCCAGCCAGAGCCGTGATCAGCCGCCGAGCCTCGTCCAAGTCCCGATGCGGGCTGCTGTCCGGATCGGGATCAGCCAACCCAAGCCGCTCAGCGGCGGCGGACATGAGCATGACCGCGGCCCGGCTGATCACCTCCACACTGGGAATATCAGCGAGGTCGCGGCTGTTGAGATCGTCGCCGGTGGCGGATCCGGGCGTTGCGGAAGCTTCGTTCACGGTCTGCTACCCTTGCACGTGCGACCAGCCCCCGTTAGCTCGGGGGCGGCAAAGTGGAGCCCCCGCTCCCACCCGAGTCACCTGACGGCGGCCGGGTCCGGTTGCCAGGGCCTCACTGTCGTGGGGTCATGGTGTCTCGGCGCTTGTTGTCGGGCAATCGGTCGGAAGCGGGCCCCGTGTGCCATCAGGCAGCGGGGCTCGAAGCAGTTTTGGGGACCTCACGTGCCGCGCACGTCAGGCGAGTGACCGCATTCGCCGGGCGCGTCTGCCCGCCTGGGCAGGCGAGGATCGCAAACGGACCAAGGAGGCCCCATCAGCACGGAGACACGCATCAACGACCGCATCCGCGTGCCGGAGGTCCGACTCGTCGGACCCAATGGCGAGCAGGTCGGGATCGTCCGCATCGAGGACGCGCTCCGGCTCGCGCAGGAAGCGGATCTTGATCTCGTCGAGGTCGCACCACAGGCACGCCCGCCGGTTTGCAAGCTCATGGACTTCGGCAAGTTCAAGTACGAGAGCGCGCAGAAGGCCCGCGAGTCCCGGCGCAACCAGGTGCTCACCGTCATCAAGGAGCAGAAGCTCCGGCCGAAGATCGACTCCCATGACTACGAGACCAAGAAGCGCAACGTGGTGCGCTTCCTTGAGCACGGGAACAAGGTCAAGGTCACCATCATGTTCCGCGGCCGCGAGCAGTCCCGCCCCGAGTTGGGCTTCCGACTGCTGCAGCGGCTCGCCGAGGACGTGCAGGAGCTGGGCTTCGTGGAGTCGTCCGCCAAGCAGGACGGCCGTAACATGATCATGGTCCTGGCGCCGCACAAAAACGTGAAGCCGAAGCCGAAGACGACCGCGGCGAGCGCGAACTCCGACGAACCGAGCGAGAGCTCCACCGAGGAGTGACCGGACCGGGGGCCACTCGCCCCCGGTCGAAGAACACCCCCGAATGCCGCCGTGGGCGCCACTGGCCCTCCGGCGGCACGAGACGAGGATCGAACATGCCGAAGATGAAGACCCACTCCGGGACCTCGAAGCGCGTCCGGGTCACCGGCAAGGGCAAGCTTCGCCGCCAGCAGGCGGGTCTGCGCCACAAGCTGGAGAAGAAGCCGACGTCGCTGACCCGCAGGCTCTCGGGTACCGCCGAGGTGGCCAAGCCGGACGTCGCGCGCCTCAACAGGCTTCTCGGCCGCTGAGGCCACCCCACCCCGATGACCACCCGGGCGCGGTGTTGCACCGCGCCCACTAGATCGACAGGACGGACCCGTGGCACGCGTCAAGCGGGCGGTAAACGCCCAAAAGAAGCGCCGCACGACTCTTGAGCTCGCCAGCGGTTACCGCGGCCAGCGCTCGCGGCTGTACCGCAAGGCCAAGGAGCAGGTGCTCCACTCGCTCAACTACGCCTACCGGGACCGTCGTGCCCGCAAGGGTGACTTCCGCAAGCTGTGGATCCAGCGGATCAACGCCGCTGCCCGGCAGAACGGCATGAGCTACAACCGCTTCATCGAGGGCCTGCGGGTCGCCGGTGTCGAGGTCGACCGCAAGATCCTCGCCGAGCTCGCGGTGAGCGACCCGACCGCGTTCACCGCGCTGGTCGACCTGGCCCGCGCGAACGCGGGGACCCAGGGCAAGGCCGCTTCCTGAGCACGCGCTCCCAGCGACCCGGGGCAGAGCCGTTCACCGAACGGACGCCCCGGGTCGCTGCCGCTCGGCACCTGACCCGCCGCCCGGGCCGGGAGAAGGCGGGCCGGTTCCTGGCCGAGGGCGCCCAGGCCGTGCGCGAGGCCCTGACGCACGGGCGCATGCACGAGCTGTTCGTCACCGAGGCCGCCGCAGCCCGCAACCAAGACCTCATGCTGCGCGCCGACGAGCGCGGGCTGCCGATCTCCGTGGTCACCGACAAAGCCGCCTCCGGTCTGTCGGAGACGATCACGCCGCAGGGGATCGTGGCGGTGTGCGACCTGGTGGACCGGCCGCTGGCCGAGGCGTTGGCCGGGCCGCCGAGGCTGGTGGCCGTGCTGGTCGGCGTGTCCGACCCGGGCAACGCGGGGACTGTCACCCGGGTCGCCGACGCGGCCGGGGCTGGGGCTGTGCTGTTCGCGGGCGACACCGTTGACCCGCACAACGGCAAGTGCGTGCGCGCGTCCACCGGCAGTGTCTTCCACCTGCCGATAGCCCGCTCCCGTGACATCGCCGAAGTGTTCGCCGCGTGCCGGGCGGCCGGTCTACGGCTGGTCGCCGCCGATGGTCACGCGAAGGCCGACCTTGACGACGCGGCGGACGCGGGCGAACTCGCGGCTCCGACGGCCTGGGTGTTCGGCAGCGAGGCGCACGGCCTCGCCGACGACGTCCTGTCCGCTGTGGACGCCGTGCTAAAGGTCCCGCTTTACGGCGCGGCGGAAAGCCTCAACCTCGGCACCGCCGCCGCCGTGTGCCTCTACGCCTCCGCGCGAGCCCAGCGCCGATAAAGCCGATAAACCCGACGCCGCTGGAGCCGCTGGTCAGCGGTCCAGGTGGGTCGTGAGCGAGCGGATCACGGGGTCGGTGTCGACGGGCTTTCCCTGTTCCTCCAGCGTCCGCGCAAGGGTGCCCAGGATGGAGCCGATCATGGCCGCGTCCGACTCCTCGGTCACCAGGGCCGCGGCCCGCCGGGCGTCGGACTCCGCGCCCGCCACGTCGTCCAAGTCCAGGCGCAGGCGGGCGGCGCGGCCCGCCAGGAACGCGTGCCAGTCGCTGTTGCCCAGGCACACGGCGTACTCCTCGGCGAGCTGGTTCATGGCCAGCGCCTCGCTGAACTGCTCGTGGTGGGCCAGCAGGGCGACCCGGAAGCCGACCACATCGGCCAACTGGTCCAGCGCGCCCGGCGCCGACTCGTCCGCGAGCAGCGCCCCGGCCTCCTCCAGCGCCGCCATGCCCGCGGCCAGGTCGTCAAGGCCGATCGCGTGCGCCAGCTTGACCAGCGACTCGCTGGCCGCGACCGGTGTGTCCGCGGCCAGCCAGTTGTCCGCCGACGCGCGGAACGCCGCGGCGGCCTCGGCGTAGTCGCCCAGTTGCAGTCGGGAGTCGCCCAGCTGGAACAGCAGATGCCCGCGCAGCCCGTGGTCGTCGTCGGCCGAGGCCGAGGCCACCGCGGCGAAGTGCGCGGCCGCGGTCTGGTGCTCGCCAAGATTGCGGCAGGCCAGCCCAAGTCGGTAGCGGATATCCGACACAGCTTCCTGGTAGTCGGCAGGCATCAGCCGCAGCGCCTCTTCCAGCGTCTCGGCGGCCTCCAGGTCCCGACCGGTGGCCAGGTAACCCGCCGACAGGTGCAGGCACGCTTGCGCGACCCCGCCCGGTGGCAGGTGCCTGCGCGCCTCGGCGACCGCGTCGAGCAGCACCGGCAGGTGCTCGCCCGCGATGCCCGCCTGGTCGACCAGGCTCGCGTACTGCATCAGCGCCTCGGCGACCCACGGGCCGGGGTAAGTGCGCGCCAGCGCCACGAACCGGTCGAACTGGGCCAGCGACTCCGTCACCCGTCCCAGGTTGGCCAGCAGCCGGGCGTGGTGTCCGCTCACCGCGAGCCGGGTCGACTCCGGCCACGGGCCGGTCTCCTCCAGCTTCACCACGATCGCCAGGGCCGTCTCCAGCTCGCCCGCGTGGCCGTGGATCTCCGCACGGGTGTTGCCGACCGCGCCCAGCCGCTGCGGGGCCCGCTCGGCCGCGATCCGCTCGGCCACGTCCACCTCGGCGAGCGCGGCGGCGATGTCGGTGTGCACCAGCAGGTCCGCCGACGCCAGGTGTCCGCGCAGCGTGGCGACCGGGTCGTCCAGCCGCCGCGCGCCGATCCGGGCGAGTTCGGCGTGCGCCGCGGCCCGTTCGGACTCCTCCGCGGAGTCGAGCAACTCAGCCAGGAAAGCGTGCAGGCGGACCGTGGCGGCGTCCTCGCCCGCCGTGGCCAGCCGGTCCAGCAGCGGCAGCAGCGCCTCGGCCAGCTCGGCGGGCGCGCCCCGCTGCACCAGCCAGACGCGGTGCACGGCCAGCCGGGCGGCGAGGCCGTCGGGCAGCACCGCGTCCAGGTCGGCGGGCAGGGTGGCCAGCAGCCGGGCTCCGGTGAACAGCTGCCCGTCGTCCAGCGCCGCGCACGTTCGCCGGGCCACCTCGACCGGGTCCCCGACTGGTTCCGGCGTCGCGGCGACGGGCTTGGCCGCCGCGGTGGCGGGCACGGCCACCAGCACCGGATCGGCGTCGGCCAACGCCAGCGTGGCCGCCACCCGGCCGCTCACCGCGTCCGTCCCGTTGCGACGGTCGAACTCCGCGGCGGTCGCCAGCGCCGTCGCGACGCAGTGCGCCCGCAGCGCCTCGCCGTCTATGCGTCGCGCGCCCAGCGTGAACGACAGCGTCTCGCGGTCCGGCAGCCTGCTCAGCAGCAGCGCGGCCGCGGCGGCGAAGTCCTGGCCCACCCTCGGGCTCGGCGGGTCGGTGAGCACGTCGAGGTTGTCGGCGAGGATTTCCAGCCCGCGCTGCCCGTTGCCGGTGACCGCGCAGAACCGCAGGTGCGCGTGCAGCGCGGACTTGCCCTGCGGGGTGCCGCGCACGACCCGGTAGGCCACCAGGTGCGCCCGGGCCGCCTCGGCGAGCTTGCCGGTGGCCAGGTAAGCCTCCAGCAGCGAGGTCAGCACCCCGTGCGGCTGCTCGGCGCACTCCGACGGCGCGTCGAGCACCGGCTGGGCGACCGCGATCGCGTCCTCGAACCGGCCGCGCGCGACGAAGTAGCCGACCTGGCTGTCCACCACGCACGCCGGGCAGTCGCTCATGTCGTCGGGCTCCGCGGCCCGCCACGCGGCGAAGTGCGCGTCGGCGGCCGCGGTGTCGCCGACGTGGTGGGCGAGCGCCCGCCGCTTGTCGTGCACCGGATGCAGCGAATAACCGTGCAGCCGGTAGCGCTCTTCGAGCTGGTCCACCAGCGCGGTGATCTGCGCCAGGGTGAACCGGGGATCGCCGAGCAGGCCGGTCGGCAGCCACTTGTGCATCCAGCTGAACTGGTGCACCGCCCACGGGTCGAACGCCTCCGGCGCGCGCCGCTCGGCCGAGCGCAGCCAGGCGAACGGGGCGAGCATCAGGTCGTACCGGCGGATCTCCCGGTAGGCGTTGATCAGGATCAGCCGCGCCGCAACGCCCAGCTCGGCCAGCCCGGCGCCGTCCGCGGTGCGCACGGCGCGCTCCAGCGTCTCGCACTTCGACCGCCCGGCTGGCAGGTCGTCGGCCTGGTGCAGCAGGTGCGCCAACCGCTCGCGCAGGTCGTCCGGGTCCGGCGTCGGCTCCGACACGGCGTGTTCCTTCCGGGGAGTGGTCAGCGCCCGATGGCGCGGTCGAGCAGGTCCAGGAACGACCCGGTCAGGGCAGCGGTGTCGACGGGGCGCAGCGGCCGGTGCGACTGGAGCAGCGCGTGGACGTAGAGCGCCCGCACCGCTGACTCCAGCAGCCCGGTGTCCGACACCGCGGCCAGCCGCGCCACCAGCGGGTTGCGCGAGTTGAGCACCAGCGTCTGCGCGGCCCCGGACCCCGCGTCGACCAACTGCCCCAGCATCTCGCTCCACAGTGGATCGGCGTCCGCGCGGGCCTCGGCCGCGTCCCGCCTGCGCGCGCCGTCGGCGTCGGCGACCAGCAGCGCGGGCAGCGACCCCGGGTCGAACTCGCGCAGCGTCGGCTCGCAGTCGTGCGCGTCGAGCACCGCCGCCGCCGCGGCCATCGCGGCGGCCAGGGCGAGCTCGGTCTCCGCGCTCGGGCGGCCCAGCGCGGCCAGCAGCTCGCGCGGGTCGACCCGGCGGGCGGTGTCCGGGCCGTCGCGCTCGGCCAGTCTGCGCAGCAGGTCGGTGTCGTAGGCGTAGCCCGCGTTGACCAGGCCGATGTTCTGCGCCCGCGCGACCGGGGCGAGCTGGCGGAACTCGTCAACGTCCGGGGTGTAGAGCACGGTCGGGTGCGTGCGGCGGAACTGGCGCAGCGGCAGCGCGCCGCGCGTGGTCTCGTACGGCAGCCACCGCTCGGCCAGCCGCAGCAGCTCGTCGTCGACCAGCGCGAGCGACTTGATCCCCAGGTGGTGCGCGGCGAGCAGCGCGCCCGCCCGGTCCGGCTCGGTGGCGTCCAGGCGCACCAGCCAGTCCCGCAGCCGGGTCCCCAGCGCGTCGCGCACCGCGAGCAGCGTCTCGTCCTCGTAGAGCGCCTCGCGGCTCGCCGTGGGCCGCAGCGCCGAGGTGTCCACCACGCACCGCACGAAGTACGCCCAGTCCGGCAGCAGCCCCTCGACGGATGTGCCGACCAGCATCCGCTTGAGGTACACCCGGTGCGACTGCCGCCCGCCCGGGTGCGCCCCGGCGGGCAGCACGAACGCGGCCCCGGTGAGCCCGGCCGCGCCGAACTCCAGCGGCACCACGTCGAACGGCTCGAAGCCCAGGGTCTCGCGGCAGTACGCGGCCAGCCGCGCGCGGTGCCCGTCCACCGGCTCGCCCGGCGCTCGGGTCCACGGCAGCCCGTCCCCGGTGACCACCCGGCGCCCGGAGCCGCCGACGACGCGCACCTCGTAGGGCAGCAGCGAGCCGAACTCCTCGGCCAAGGCGGCCACCGTGTCGTGCTCGGTCCAGTGGTCGCAGTCGCGGCGCGGGACCAGGGTCACCGTCGTGCCGACCGCCGACCGCGCGGACTCGTCCACCTCGACGGTGTAGGTGCCGTCGCCGCGCGCGGCCCAGGACACCGCTGGCCCGCCGTGCGCCGACCGGCTCACCAGCCGCACCTCATCGGCCACCAGGAAGCAGGACAGCAGACCCACGCCGAACTGGCCGAGGAAATCCCGCCGGGCGAAGCCCAGTTCGTCCCGTTTGGACGTGCCGCCCAGCGTCGAGAGCAGCGCGTGCACCTCGGCCTCGGTCAGGCCGACGCCGGTGTCGGTGATCCGCAGCGTGCCGTCGCCGGTGTGCTCGGGGCACTCGATGGCGATCTCGGCGGGCGCGGCCGGGTCGAGCAACCGCCGCGCGGTCACCGCGTCGACCGCGTTCTGCAGCAGTTCGCGCACATACACCCGGGGGCTGCTGTAGAGGTGGTGGCTGAGGAGATCGATGACGCCGCGCAGGTTGACACCGAATGTCTGGGCCAAGGTGTGCACCTCTGCGCGGGAGACTGGGCGGGCGAGCGGAAAGGCGGCCACGGCACGATCGACCTGCCGGTGTCACCGTACATGTGTCCTGTTGGGCCGGTGCCCCCTTCACCCGCCCGAGCCAAGGCGTGCCGCCACATGGCGCAGCGCCGGGGCGGGCGCGGGGAAACCCGCGCCCGGGGACCCGCCGCGCCGTGGACGTAACTCGCTGCGGGCGCGGAGGGGGGATCACCTAGGATCGACCTGTTCACCCGGCCCGACCGGGTGTGCCGCCTGGCCGCCACAGGACCCCCGGGGAGCTGTCCACCAACCATGTCCGGAGCCAACGACTCGTACGACCCCAAGGAGGTCGCGGCGCTCGCGCCGGACCTCCTCCAGGCCGCGGTCGAGAAGGCCCGCGAGGAGTTCTCCTCCGCGGCCGACCTCGACGCGTTGGCCGCGGTCAAGCCCGCGCACCTCGGCGAGAAGTCGCCGCTGCTGCAGGCCCGCCGCGAGATCGGGGCGTTGCCGCCGAAGGCGCGCGCCGAGGCGGGCAAGCGGGTGAACGAGGTCCAGCACCTGGTCAAGGCGGCCTTTGACGAGCGCCGCGCGCAGTTGCAGGCCGAGCGCGACGAGCGGGTGCTGCGCGACGAGGGCGTCGACGTCACCCTGCCGTGGGATCGTCAGCCCGTGGGCGCCCGGCACCCGCTGACGATGATCTCCGAGCGGATCGGCGACGTGTTCGTCGGCATGGGCTACGAGGTCGCCGAAGGCCCCGAGCTGGAAGCCGAGTGGTTCAACTTCGACGCGCTGAACTTCAAGAAGGACCACCCGGCGCGCACGATGCAGGACACCTTCTACGTCGCGCCCGAGGGCTCCGGCCTGGTGCTGCGCACGCACACCTCCCCGGTCCAGGTCCGCGCGCTGATCGAGCGCGACCTGCCGGTCTACGTCGTCTGCCCCGGCCGCACGTTCCGCACCGACGAGCTGGACGCCACCCACACCCCGGTGTTCCACCAGGTCGAAGGGCTCGCCGTCGACAAGGGCCTGACCATGGCCAACCTCAAGGGCACCCTCGACGCGTTCGCCAAGGCGATGTTCGGCGAGCAGGCGCACGTGCGGCTGCGCCCGTCGTACTTCCCGTTCACCGAGCCCTCCGCCGAACTCGACGTGTGGTTCGAGGAGAAGAAGGGCGGCGCGGGCTGGGTCGAGTGGGGCGGTTGCGGCATGGTCAACCCCAACGTGCTGCGCGCGTGCGGCATCGACCCCGAGGTCTACTCGGGCTTCGCCTTCGGCATGGGCCTGGAACGCACCCTGCAGTTCCGCAACGGCATCCCGGACATGCGCGACATGGTCGAGGGCGATGTCCGGTTCACCCTTCCCTTCGGCACGGAGGCGTAGTGCGGATCCCCGTCAGCTGGCTGGTCCAGCAGCTTGAACTCACCGAGCAGTACCGGGAGCTGTCCGCCCAGCAGGTCGCGGACGCCTTCGTGCGGGTCGGCATGGAGGTCGAAGAGGTCACCGACCTCGGCCCGGTCACCGGCCGGGTCGTGGTCGGCCGCGTCGCCGAGATCGAGGAGCTGACCGAGTTCAAGAAGCCCATCCGCTTCTGCACGGTCGAGATCGGCGAGCCGGAAGACCCCGACGACGCCGAGCCGGAGACCACGCAGGTCATCTGCGGCGCGACGAACTTTGTCGAAGGCGACCTGGTCGTGGTGGCGCTGCCCGGCGCGGTGCTGCCCGGCGGCTTCGCCATCTCCGAGCGCAAGACCTACGGCCGGATCAGCCGCGGCATGATCTGCTCGGCGCGCGAACTCGGCCTCGGCGACGAGCACGCGGGCATCCTGGTCCTGCCCACCGGCGAAGAGGCCGCGCCCGGGGACGACGCCATCGACCTGCTCGGGCTGACCGACTCGGTCATCGAGCTGTCGCTGACCCCCGACCGGGGCTACTGCTTCTCGCTGCGCGGCCTGGCCCGTGAGCTGGCGTGCGCGCTCGACGTGCGGCTGATCGACCCGGCCGCGATCGACGTGCCCGCCGCGGAGGGCGAGTCCGTCCCGGTGACGGTCGCCGACGCGCAGGCCTGCCCCCGGTTCGTCGTGCGTCGGGTGACCGGGGTCGACCCGACCGCGCCGACCCCGTGGTGGATTCGGCGTCGGCTCATGCTCGCGGGCATCCGGTCGATCTCGCTGGCCGTGGACATCACCAACTACGTGATGCTCGAACTGGGCCAGCCCATGCACGCCTACGACACCGCCCGGCTGAGCGGCGGCATCACGATCCGCCGCGCCGAGCCGGGGGAGAAGCTCGTCACCCTGGACGACATCGAGCGCGCGCTCGACCCCGACGACATCGTGGTGTGCGACGAGTCCGGCCCGATCGGGCTCGCGGGCGTGATGGGCGGGGCGAGCACCGAGGTCCGGGCGGACAGCACCGACATCGTGCTGGAGGCCGCGATCTGGGACCCGGCCTCGATCGCCCGCGCCGTCCGCAGGCACAAGCTGCCCAGCGAGGCGGCCAAGCGCTTCGAGCGCGTGGTCGACCCGGCGCTGCCGCCCGCGGCGCTGGAGCGCGCCGCGCGCCTGCTGCGCGAGTACGGCGAGGGCAGCATCCACCCCGGCCGCACCGACGTGGGCAGGCCGACGCTGCCCGCGCCGGTGGTCATGCCGATGGACCTGCCCGACCGGGTCGCCGGAATCCGCTACCAGCGCGGCGTCACCGTGAGCCGGTTGCAGCAGATCGGCTGCCAGGTGGACGTCGGCACCGCCGAGGACGGCACGCCGGTCGTCACCGCGCTGCCGCCGAGCTGGCGCGCCGACCTGAACCAGCCCGCGGACCTGGTGGAGGAGGTGCTGCGGCTCCAGGGCTACGAGACCATCCCGTCGGTGCTGCCCGCCGCCCCCGCGGGCGCCGGGCTCACGCCTGCGCAGCGCCGCAGGTGCCGGGTGTCGCGCTCGCTGGCCGAGCACGGCTTTGTCGAGGTGCTGCCGTTCCCGTTCGTGTCCGGCGCGGTGTGGGACGCCTTCGGCCTCGGCCCCGACGACGCGCGGCGGCGCACTGTGAAGGTGCTCAACCCGCTGGAGGCCGAGCGCGCCGAACTGGCCACCACCCTGCTGCCCGGCCTGCTGGAAACGGTGTCCCGCAACGTGTCCCGGGGCGCGCGCGACCTGTCGCTGTTCCACATCGGACAGGTCGTGCTGCCGCGCACCGAGCAGGTGCCGATGCCCGAGGTCGGCGTCGCGGACCGCCCGAGCGACGCGGACATCGCCACCCTCAAGGCCGCGCTGCCCAACCAGCCGGTGCATGTCGCCGTCGTCCTCACCGGCAACCGGCGGCCGCCGGGCTGGTGGGGGCCAGGTGAGCAGGCGAGCTGGGCGGACGCGGTGCAGGCGGCGCGGCTCGTCGCCGAGGCGGCCGGGGTCGAGCTGACCGTGGCGAAGGGCGACCTGCCGCCCTGGCACCCGGGCCGCTGCGCGCGGCTGAGCGTCGGCGGCTTCCCGGTCGGCCACGCGGGCGAGCTGCACCCGAAGGTGGTCGAGGCGCTGGGCCTGCCGCAGCGCACCTGCGCGATGGAACTGGACCTCGACCTGCTCCCGCTGGTCGAACGCAGGCCCGCGCCCTCGGTGTCGCCGTACCCGCCGGTGCTGCTCGACGTCGCCCTCGTGGTCGACGCCGACGTGCCCGCAGCGGAGCTGACCCGCACCCTGCGCGGCGGTGGCGGCGACTTACTCGAAGACCTGCGCCTGTTCGACGTGTTCACCGGCGAGCAGGTCGGCGAGGGCAAGCGGTCGCTGGCGTACTCGCTGCGTTTCCGCGCGCCGGACCGGACGCTCACCGTCGAAGAGGCCACCGCCGCGCGCGACACGGCGGTCGCGGCGGCGGCCGAGCGACATGGCGCCGCGCTGCGCGGCTGAGCCGAACAGACCACGATGATGGCGGGCGCCCAGGCGCCCGCCATCATCGTCTCGGCGCTATCCGATCCGAAATCAGACTCGACCCGGTGCCACGGTCAGCCGCTTTCCCCACCGGAGCACATCCGCGCGGACGACCACGACGAAAAGGGGCATGAGTGAAGAGAATCGTGGCGGTAGTCGCCGCCGCCGTCACCGTGGCCGCTGGTGCGGCCATGGCGCCCGCGGTGCTGGCCGCGCCAGGGGAAACCTCGCCGGGCCAGGTGGCTTACGACCCCGCGCCCATCGCCTGGGCCAAATGCGCGAGTCCAGCTTTGTCGCGGCGCGGCGCGCAGTGCGGTTTCCTTGAGGTCCCGTTGGACTACGCGCGCCCGGACGGACCCAAGATCAAGCTCGCGGTGTCGCGGATCAAGGCCAAGGTCCCCGCCGAGCAGTACCAGGGCGTCGTGGTGACCAACCCGGGCGGTCCCGGCGGGGCGGGTGTGATGCTGTCGGTCCTCGGCGAGTTCGTGCCCAAGCAGGCGGGCCTGGCCTACGACTGGATCGGGTTCGACCCGCGTGGCGTCGGCGCCAGCCAGCCCGCCCTCGCCTGCGCGGGCGACCACTTCGGGTACAACCGGCCGCCCTACGTGCCGGTCACCAAGGAGTTGGAGCGGACCTGGCTGGCGCGGTCGGCGAAGTACGCCGCCGCGTGCGACGCCGCGGGCGGCGATCTGCTGGACCACGTGAAGACAGTCGACACGGTCAACGATGTCGACGCTCTCCGCAAGGCGCTGGGACAGGAGCAGATCACCTACTACGGCTTCTCCTATGGCACGTACCTCGGGCAGGTCTACAGCACCCTCTACCCCGAACGCGTGCGCCGGATGGTCCTCGACGGCAACATCGACGCCCGCAAGGTCTGGTATCAGGCGAACCTCGACCAGGACGTCGCCTTCGACCGCAACATCAAGATCTACTTCGACTGGGTCGCCAAGCACGACGCCGTCTACCACCTCGGCGCCGACGGCGAGGACATCGAGCGGCTGTTCTACGCCGAGCAGAAGCGGCTCATCACCGAGCCCGCGGGCGGCGTCATCGGCCCCGACGAGTTCACCGACGTCTTCTTGAAGGCCGGGTACTACGTGTTCGGCTGGACGGACGTGGCCGCCGCGTTCTCCGCCTGGGTCAACGAGCGCGACTTCGCTCCGCTCAAGAAGCTCTACGACGACGCCAACCCCCAGGGACCGGGCTCGGACAACAGCTACGCCATGTACCTGGCGACCCAGTGCACCGACGTGCAGTGGCCGACCAAGTGGAGCCGCTGGCGCGCGGACAACTGGCGGACCTTCCTGCGCGCCCCGTTCGAGACCTGGGGCAACGCCTGGTTCAACGCGCCCTGCCTGACCTGGGGCGCGGGCGCGGGCAAGCCGGTGGAGGTCAACGGGTCGAAGGCCCCGGCCATCCTGCTGATCAACGAGACCCTGGACGCCGCCACCCCCTATCCGGGCAGCCTGGCCACCCGTGACCGCTTCCCGAAGTCGGTGCTCATCGAGGGCGTGGGCGGCACCACGCACTCCGGCTCGCTGAACGGCGTCGCCTGCATCGATGACCAGATCGCCGACTATCTGGCCACCGGCAAGCTGCCCGCTCGCAAGCCGGGCCGAGGGTCGGACAGCCAGTGCGACCCGGTGCCCCAGCCGGACCCGGCCGCGGCCGGGCAGCAGCGCACCGCCGCCTCGGAGTCGGGTGACCTCACCCGCGCGGACCTCCAGCGGATCATCGTCGGCGCGCGCGGCTGAGGAGCGGTCAGCTCAGGTGCTTAAGCGCCTCCCGGCGGGAGAGCGGTGACAGCCCGGGGTGGGTGTCCACGAAGTGGCGCACCCACCCCGGTTCCGTTTTCGCGAACTCGCGCAGCGCCCAGCCGATCGCCTTGCGCAGAAAGAAGTCCTGGTCGTCCATAGTGGACTCGATGGTGGCGGCGAGCAGGTCCGTGTCGGTGTCCGACCTGGCGCCGAGCTGGCAGATCACCGAGGTGCGCCGCTTCCACCGGTCCGGATCGGTCGCCCAGTCCCGCAGGACCGGCGTCAGCGTTTCCCGGTTGGCGCGTAACAGCGGTCCGACGTGGCGCGCGGCCAGTTCGTCCACGAAGTCCCACCAAGCCCCGGTGACGATCAGCTCCTCGTGCAGCGGCAGCAGGTCGACCGCGACCCAGTGCGCGTACCGCTTGTGCCCCAACAGATCGAGCGCGACATAACGCTCCTCTCGGAACTCGGCGCCGCGCCACAGCGCGGTGACCGCGTCGAGCCACTGGCCGCGGTCGGCCACAGCGTGCTCGGCCACCAGGTCGCGCACGAGCGCCGCCCGCGCGGGCTTGGGCACACCGCGAAACGGCATGTCCGACTTCATGTACCGCCGCATCTCCGGCGCCTTCACCGGGTCCGCGACCGCGGCCAGGCCCCGGCGCGCCGCTTCGACCAACTCACTGTCCACACTGGGCAAGCTACTCCCCAGGACCGACAGTCGCGGAAACGCGAAAGCGCCCCACCGGTGGGGCGGTGGGGCGCTTTCGTCGTCCGTGGCCCGATTTCGGGCCGCTCACGCCGCCTTGCCGCGCCTGCCGGTCACGCCGAGCAGGACCAGCGCGGCGGCGATGAGAACGATGTTCTTGAGGACGAACTCACCGGTGGTGGTGAGCAGTAGCGGATTTCCGTCGGTCATCACCAGCGTCGGAGCCTGGATGAACACGAGGAAAGTGCCCGCGAGGTGTGCCGCGACGACGACCAGCGCCAGCCGCCGCGGCTTCCCGATCAGCAGGGCCACCCCGAGCAGGATCTCGAACCAGCCGAGAACGGGCATCAGCACGCTCTCGTCCAGCCAGGGCAGCGTGGCGTGCACGATATCGGCGACCGGTGAGTCGCCGGTCGCTTTCAGCACGCCGAACCAGAGGAACACCAGGCCGAGCGAGACGCGCAGGGCGGGCAACGCGACCTGCCCCAGCACTCGCTCGACCCGGGGCCATAAACCTTCCGGTGATTCCGGTCTGCTTTCCTCGACCTCAGTGTGGTGTGTGATGGACATCGACAGCTCCCTGATCCGTGTGGAAATTTCCTGACGCGGGGGAGTCGATGGAGAGGACGGGCTGCTGTCAGTCGCCGAGAGGGTTGAGCAGGTCTGCCTTGCCCTCAAAAGCGAACAGCAGCAGATCGGTCATGCGGAACGTGTTGCTGTCCGGGCCGAGCGTGGGTCGCCACGACGGCTCGCGGACGATGGAGGTGCGGCTTCCCTCCATGGCGCGGTGGAAGACCTCGGCGACAATGCGGCCGCCGACCGCGCCGAGCTTTCCGTTGTTGAACTCGGCTTCCCGCAGGATGTAGAACCACAACGGGGTCGCCGTCGTGATCGCCGTTTCCTGCTCGTCGGTGAGCGGGCCGATGTCCGCGCCCTGGTTGCCCTGCAGAAGCTGCTCGGCGGTCAACGGCGGCACACCGAAGAGTTGCGCCATCTGCTGTCCGGTGGCCAGGCGGACCATGTTGGCCCGGGTCAGGTTGCGGAAAGCGAGATTGCGCTGAATCTCCGGGAACGTCGTGCCCCGGCCGTCGAACGTGCCCGCGGGCAACTGCGTCAGCGGGTTCACCAGGAGGCTGTCGATCCGCTTGGCCACGTTCCCGCCACCGGTGGCGGCCGGGGCGGCCAGGTCTGGACGGCCCGCCTCGGTGAAGTCGTAGAGCCTGCGGAAGTCCGCGATCCAGTTGGTGGGCAGCCGGTCCAGGGTCCCCGAGTTCGGGTCGTCCAGTTGCGCTGGCGAGCCACCCTGGAAGTTGCCGCTGATGCCGGTGAAGGCGAACAGCAGGTCCAGCGTGGCGATGGGGCCGCGGCCGCCACTGCGGAACACCCGGTTCCATTGGTACGCGCCCCGGACCATGCTGTGGCCGAAGCGGTAGGCCGCGACCGCGAACTCGATCGGCATCGTCGGGCGCAGCCCGCGCGGGAACCCGCCGCGGCCGGGCACCTCGAAGAAGCGACGGCCGTTGGTGAACACGTCGTCCACGATCGCTGGATCCACGATGCGCGGCAGGTGGTCGGTGCGCAGCATCCACTGGTAGTGGCGCACGACCTGCCCCCGGGCCATCTCGAACAGCCGCCGCTCGGAGACGCCCTTGAGGGCCAGGTCATCCACCACGCGGTTGTGGAACCGGATGAACGCCAGGTGCGTCTGGGCGACCACCAGGTTCTCGTCGTTGCGGGTGTCGGGGATCAGTGGCTTGCGCCGGTCCGCGCGCGTCCCGGTGTTGCCGCCGACCCGAGGCAGGTCGAAGCCCTCCATGTCAATCCGGACCCCGCCGTCGCCCTCTGGGAAATCCACTCCGGCCGTCGTGCCCATCTTGAGCTTCACGCCGTCCGCGGCGTAGAACTTGCGGTCGTCCCGGTCGGTGGGGCCGCGGCCATACACCGAGTCCAGGTCGAGCGCGGGCGAGCGGCCCTGCATCAGCTCGTCGAGGGTGACGTCCTCGCCAAGCTGCGATTCGGTGCGGTCCAGCGTCAGGTCGTGGTCCACGAACTGGCCGAGGTAGGTGAATCCCGCCGGGACCGCCGGGTCGTCCAGTTGCGTGCCCCCGGCGGTGATGGCGGTGGCCAAGGCGATCCTGGTCGCCTCGTCGGTCTGCGGGCCCTCGGGGCCGAGCCGGGAGAAGCGGAAACGCCGCAGCTCCTCGGCGGTCGAGGGCTGCGATGCCGTCGGCTCGCCATTGGCGTCGAACTCAAGCACTCCTTCGCCGACGACGAAGAAGCTGTCGCGCCCGTGTTTTCTCATAAAACCCCCATCATCAATTCTGGGCACGCCAAATAAGCGCTCGCCCAGAGCGCGTCCTGTTTCACCCGCGAGGATGGCAATTGGAGACGGGGATGCGCGGCCGACCTGTGCGACCTTTCCCTGTCGACTGCCTGAAGAGTCCGGTTCCCTCCCCAGGAAACCGGTCCTTCCCCCTTGCTGAATCCTCCCGATGCCAAATAGTACCAAAAGTTGCGGTGTGGCGTTGGGGATGTTAGAAGCTGTCGCGATTCCGCTGGCTTCCGTTGCCCGTGATCAGGCGCGACCGGTCGGCGGCCGCAGCCGCGACAGTCGCAACGCGACGTCGACCAAGTCGGTCCGGTCCAGCGTGGCCACCTCGGACAGGTCGACCCAGGCCGCCATGTCGGTGGAGCCGTTCTCCTCGAAGCGAAGCTCGCCGCCGGTGATCCGGCCGGAGTAGACCACCCGCAGGCCGTGCCAGTCGGTGGCGACGCCGTCCCGGCTCAGCGCCTTGCGCAGACCGGTGCGCAGGAAAGTGCGCCGCACGGTGTCGATGCCCAGCAGCGCCTCGATCTCCACCTGGTAGCCGGTTTCCTCGGCCACCTCGCGGACCGCGGCGTCCAGCGGGTCCTCGCCGTGGTCGATGCCGCCGCCGGGCAGCGTCCACTTCTTGCCGGTGCGGCCGACCCAGCGGGCCAGCAACACCTTCTCTTCCTCGACGCACACGGCGTAGGCCGCCACCCGCATCGACCGCTTCACCGCGCCGCCAGGCGCCGGACGGCCTTCGCGCGGATCCTCTCGGGCAGATCGTCCGCTTCGAGCAGTCGGGGGAGCAGGTCCGGTTCGAGGGTGACCGCGCGGAACACCAGCCCGACCGTGATCCCGTGGGCGGGCCGGTCGACCACCTCGACCCGGTCGCCCGCGCGCACCGCTCCCGGCCGCAGCACCTCGAAGTACGCGCCGGGCACCGCGGCCTCGGTGAAGGTCTTGATCCACCCCTGGCGGTCCAGCCACACCGCGAACGTCCGGCACGGCACCCGCGGCGCGGTCACCCGCAGCAGCAGATCGTCCCCGACCCGCCACCGCTCGCCGATCACCGCCCCGGTCACGTCCAGTCCGCAAGTGGTCAGGTTCTCCCCGAACGACCCGGACGTGAGCGTGCGGTCCAGTTCCGCTTCCCAGCGGTCGAGGTCTTCGCGCGCGTACGCGTAGACGGCCTGTTCCGGGCCGCCGTGGTGCTCGGCGTCGCAGATGGCGTCGCCGCGCAGCCCGCTCGCGCCGCGCGCTCCTGGGGCAAACACCTCGACCGGGCCGTCGACCGGGCGCTTGTCGATGGCGCTGAACCCGGTCTTCGCGGTGATCGGCCGAGGAACGCCGACGTTGACGGACAGGACCCGCGGTGGCTCGGTCATCACGTCTCCGAACCTACCGGCCACGGGACCCCGCTGGTAGCGCGCTTATGCTGTCTACCTGTGTCGAACGCTCCCATGATCGCCCCCAGCATCCTGTCCGCCGACTTCGCCCGCCTCGCCGACGAAGTCGCCGCCGTCAAGGGCTCGGACTGGCTGCACGTCGACGTGATGGACGCGCACTTCGTGCCGAACCTGACCCTCGGCCTGCCGATCGTGGAAGCCCTGCTCAAGGTGACCGACATCCCGATGGACTGCCACCTGATGATCGAGGACCCCGACCGCTGGGCCGTCGGGTACGCCGAAGCGGGCGCGCACAACGTCACCGTCCACGTCGAGGCGGCCGCCGACCCGGTCAAGATCGCCCGGGACCTGCGCGCGGCGGGCGCCAAGGCCGGGCTGTCGATCAAGCCCGGCACCCCGATCGAGCCGTACGTCGAGGTCCTCAAGGAGTTCGACACGCTGCTGGTCATGTCCGTCGAGCCCGGTTTCGGCGGGCAGAGCTTCATCGCCGACGTCCTGGGCAAGGTCCGCACCGCGCGGAACCTGGTCGACACCGGCCACCTCACGCTGCTGGTCGAGATCGACGGCGGCATCAACGCCGACACCATCGAGCAGGCCGCCGAGGCGGGGGTCGACTGCTTCGTCGCGGGCTCGGCCGTCTACGGCGCCGACGACCCGGCCAAGGCCGTCGCCGCCCTGCGCGACCAGGCCCGCAACGCCAACCACCGCTTCGCCTGATCTTCGGCGGCCGAACGCGGCTCGGCGGGCGGCTGCGAGGGTATCGCCGGGTCCTGCGAGACTGTCGGGGTGGAGGAAAGCCTGGCCGCGGTGATGCGGACCGCGGTCGCGCGCGCCGAGCGGGCGCGCGGGCTGACCAGTCCGAACCCGCCGGTCGGCTGTGTCGTGCTCGACGCCAGCGGCCAGGTCGCCGGGCTGGGGGAGACCCAGCCCCCCGGCGGCCCACACGCCGAGGTCGTGGCCCTGCGCGCGGCGGGGGAGCGGGCCAGGGGCGGCACCGCGGTGGTCACCCTGGAGCCCTGCGCGCACTACGGGCGGACGCCGCCATGCGCCGCGGCGCTGCTCGCCGCGGGCGTCGCGCGGGTGGTCTACGCGGTGTCCGACCCGCACGCGGTCGCGGCGGGCGGGACGAAGGTACTCGCCGACGCGGGAGTGGCCGTCACCGGCGGGCTCTTGGCCGAAGAGGTCGCGCGTGGGCCGCTACGCGCCTGGCTGCACCACATCCGCACCGGCCGCCCGCACGTGACCTGGAAGTACGCCGCGACCCTGGACGGCCGGGTCGCCGCCGCCGACGGCACCAGCCGCTGGATCAGCTCCTCGGCGTCCCGCGCCGAGGTCCACGACCTGCGCCGCAAGGTCGACGCGATCATGGTCGGCCGCGGCACCGTGCTCGCCGACGACCCCGCGCTGACCGCCCGCGCCGAGGATGGAACACCCGCGCCCCGGCAGCCGTTGCGGGTGGTCGTGGGACACGGAGACCTGCCCGCCGGGGCGAAGGTGCTCGACGACGCGGCCGAGACGCTGCGCGCGCGCACCCACGACCCCGCCGAGGTGCTGGCCGAGCTCGCCGCACGCGGCGTGGTCGACGTGCTGCTGGAAGGTGGCCCGACGCTGGCGGGCGCGTTCGCCGAGGCGGGCGCGATCGACCGGATCCTGGCCTACGTCGCGCCGGTCCTGCTCGGCGCCGGGCCTGTGGCGTTGGGCGCATCGGGCGTGTCGACCATCACCGGGGCGCACAAGTTCGCCGTCGAAGAGGTCACCATGTGCGGGCCGGACGTGCGGATCTCCGCCGTGCCAGCGAGGAATCAGCAGAACCAGCAGAACCGCGGAACTAGAGGAGGAGCCGGTGTTCACGGGCATCGTCGAGGAGCGCGGTGAGGTCGTCGCCGTGCGGGACCTCGCGGACGCCGCGCGCGTCACCATCGCGGGGCCGCTGGTCACCAGCGACGCCAAACAGGGCGACTCGATCGCGGTCAACGGGGTCTGCCTGACCGTCGTGGAACTGGGCGACGGCGCGTTCACCGCCGACGTCATGCGCGAGACGCTGGTTCGCAGCAGCCTCGACAAGGTCGCCGAGGGCGACGTGGTCAACCTGGAGCGCGCCGCCGCCGTCGGCCAGCGCTTCGGCGGCCACATCGTGCAGGGCCACGTCGACGGCACCGGCGCGCTGCTTTCCCGCGAACCGTCCGAGCACTGGGACCTGGTCCGGATCAGCCTGCCCGCGCACCTCGCGCGGTATGTGGTGGAGAAGGGCTCGATCACCGTCGACGGCGTGTCCCTTACCGTTGTCGAGGTAGGACCGGACTGGTTCACCGTGAGCCTGATACCCGAGACGCTCCGGGCGACCACGCTCGGCGTCCGCAAGCCCGGCGACAAGGTCAACCTTGAGGTCGACGTCATCGCCAAGTACGTGGAGAAGCTGGCAGGCCCGCACCTGTCCGCCCCGCCCCGGGGGGACACTGGGGACAGCACCGAGCAACAGGAGACCCCGGGTGAGTGACTTCGCCGCCATCGAGCGCGCCATCGCCGACATCGCCGAAGGCAAGGCCGTCGTCGTCGTGGACGACGAGGACCGCGAGAACGAGGGCGACCTGATCTTCGCCGCTGAGAAGGCGACGCCGGAGCTGCTGGCCTTCATGGTCCGCTACACCTCCGGCTACATCTGCGTCCCGCTGCCCGAGTCCGTCTGCGACCGGCTCGACCTGCCGCCGATGTTCCACACCAACCAGGACGCGCGCGGCACCGCGTACACCGTGACCGTGGACGCCCGGGAAGGCGTGAGCACCGGCATCTCCGCCGCCGACCGCGCGCACACCATCCGGCTGCTCGCCGACGAGGCGTCGACGGCCAAGGACTTCAACCGGCCCGGCCACGTCGTCCCGCTGCGCGCCAAGGAGGGCGGCGTGCTGCGCAGGCCCGGCCACACCGAGGCGGCCGTCGACCTGGCCAGGATGGCCGGGCTCGGCCCGGCGGGCGTGCTCTGCGAGATCGTGTCGCAGAAGGACGAGGGCGACATGGCCCGCTACGACGAGCTGCTGGTCTTCGCCGCCGAGCACGACCTCGCGCTGATCACCATCGCCGACCTGATCGCCTACCGCAGGCGCACCGAGAAGCAGGTCGCGCGGGTCGCCGAGGCCCGCATCCCGACCGCGCACGGCGTTTTCCGCGCGGTCGGCTACGACAGCCTCTTGGACGGCATCGAGCATGTCGCCCTCGTCTACGGCGACATAGAGGACGGCCAGAGCGTCCTGGTCCGCGTGCACTCCGAGTGCCTCACCGGCGACGTCTTCGGCTCACTGCGCTGCGACTGCGGCCCGCAGCTCGACGCCGCCCTGGAGGCCGTCGCCGCCGAGGGCCGCGGCGTCGTGCTCTACATGCGCGGCCACGAGGGGCGCGGCATCGGCCTCATGCACAAGCTGCAGGCTTACCAGCTTCAGGACGACGGCGCGGACACCGTGGACGCCAACCTCGCGCTCGGCGTGCCAGCCGACGCCCGCGACTACGGCACCGGCGCGCAGATCCTGGCCGACCTCGGCGTGAAGTCGATGCGGCTGCTGACCAACAACCCGGCCAAGCGGGTCGGCCTGGAGGGCTACGGGCTGGCCGTGGTCGACCGGGTGCCGCTGTCGGTCTGGCCGAACCCGGAGAACCTGCGGTACCTGCGCACCAAGCGCGACCGCATGGGCCACGAGCTGGGCAACCTGGAGCACTACGAGGGCAGCGCCACCGGGGCCGCGGGCGCGGGCGGAGAGGACAAGGCGTGAGCGGCGAAGGCAGGCCGAAGCCGGGGGTGCCCCGGTGCGAGGGCGTCCGGCTGGCCGTCGCGGCCACCAAGTGGCACGCGGCCATCACCGACAAGCTGCTGGAACGCGCCCTCGTCGCGGCGGGCGAGGCGGGCATCGCAGAGCCGACCGTGGTCCGGGTGCCCGGCGCGGTCGAGCTACCGGTCGTCTGCCAGGAACTGGCCAAGCACCACGACGCCGTCGTCGCGCTGGGCGTGGTCATCCGCGGCGGCACCCCGCACTTCGAGTATGTCTGCGACGCGGTCACCGCCGGTCTCACCCGGGTCTCGCTGGATGAGTCGACGCCGGTGGGCAACGGCGTGCTGACGGTCAACACCGAGGAACAGGCGCTCGACCGGTGCGGCCTGCCGGACTCGACGGAGGACAAGGGCTACGAGGCGTGCGCGGCGGCGCTGGAGACCGCGCTGGTAGTGCGCGGCGTGCGCCAGCCGTGGACCGAGCGGGGCTTCCAGTGACCGCGCGTCCCCGCAAGGTCCGGTTCGTCTCCGCCGCGTTCGCCGTGGTGTTCGTCGCGGTGTTCACCGTGGTCGCCGTGCTGCTGCGCAACACCCCGACCGGGGTGTACTTCCAGCTCTCCGACCAGATCGCCATGGCGGGCATCGGCGTCCTGCTGGCCTGCGGGGCGCTGTGGCTCACCCGGCCCAGGGTCAGCGCGGACGCCGAGGGCGTGACCGTGCGCAACCTGCTGGGCAGCACCCGCTACCCCTGGTCGATCGTGCAGTCGGTGAGCTTCCCCGACGGCGCGGCGTGGGCCAGGCTGGAGCTGCCGGACGACGAGTACGTGCCAATCATGGCCGTGCAGTCGATCGACGGCGAGCGCGCCGTCACGGCCATCCGGGAGCTGCGCAAACTCCACCGCGCCGCGCAGTGGCACGTCCAGTCCCACCCGGAGTAGCATCGTCAGTATGAAACTCAGTGTGAGCCTTCCCGAGGACGACGTCCGCTTCATCGACGAGTACTCGTCGCGCATCGACGTGTCCAACCGCTCGTCGGTGATCCAGATCGCCATCAACCTGTTGCGCGAGTCATCGATGCGCGACGAGTACGCCCAGGCGTTCGAGGAGTGGGAGTCCTCCGGAGAAGCGGAAATCTGGGCCGTCACGGCGGCGGACGGCCCGGCCGATGCGCCGAGGTGACATCCACCTGGTGGACCTCAACCCCACTCTCGGCTCGGAGTCGAACAAGGTCCGCCCCGCCGTGATCGTGAGCAACGACGCCGCCAACCAGGTAGCCCAGCGCACCGGCCGCGGCGTGGTGACCGTCGTCCCGATCACGTCGAACACCAGTCGCGTCTTCCCGTTCCAAGTCCTGCTCCCGGCCGCGGACTGCGGCCTCGTCACCGACTCGAAGGCCCAGGCCGAGCAGGTCCGCTCCATCGCCACCGCCCGCCTCCGCCGCCGCCTCGGTCGCGTCCCGCCCGCCCTGCTGGCCCGCCTGGACGACGCCCTGCGGACCCATTTAGGGCTCTGAGGCACCCGCCCGCTTTCGCCTCCGCGCGGCGCCGTGTTCCCCCGGGGCGACCGTTTGGCCACCTCGCCTGCCGCTTGGTTCGCCTGCCGCTGTCCGCCAAGCCGACTCGCGCCGCGGGTTCGCCACGCTGGTGCCTCGGTGCCCTTTTTGGCGGGTGCGTTATCCGTGACCTGCCTCGATGCCTTTTTCTGACGTCGGGCGGCCGAATGGCATTGTTAATTGCGCGTATCGGGTGAACCGTCCCGCGCCCGTTCGCGTAGCCCCCGGTGTAACCCTGTTCTCTCCCGTTCCCGAGGAGGCTAGGCGTGACTGCTGTCGACACCATCACAACCGACCCGACACCGTCCGTGCACCCCGAACCGCATTCCCGCAGGCAGGTCCTCTGCGGCCTGGCGGTGGCCCTGGTCGCCCCCGCCGCGGTTGTCGCCGCGTGCGGCAGCGACACCGGCTCGGCCCCGACCACCACGACCACCACCGGCGGCGGCGCGCCCGGTTCGGCCACCCAGGGCGGCGGAGCCCTCACGGCACTGGCGGACGTCCCCGACGGCGGCGGTGTCCTGGTCGACGGCCCGTCCGGCAAAAAGGTCCTGTTGGTGCGCTCCGGCTCGACCGTCAAGGGCCTCGACCCCACCTGCCCCCACAAGGGCGTCACGGTGGCCGCTCCCGCGGGCGGCACCATCACCTGCCCCGCCCACGGCAGCAAGTTCGACGGCGCCACCGGCGCCCTCAAGGGCGGCCCGGCCACCACCGGCCTCAAGGAAATCCCGGTCAAGGTGGACGGCGCCAACGTCGTCCTCGCCTGACCCGGCGCTTTACCCGGCACCCATCGGTGGCCTCCGGGACAATCCGGCTCTCGGAGGCCACCGACATCCCCTCGAATTGCCCTTGATTTTTCCCGAAATCCCCTGAACCGGGACGTGTAATCCGCCCACGGCGGTTCCCCGAGTGAGATTCCGCCGAGACAATGGCTTCCCTGGCTTCCCTGGCTTCCCTGGCTTCCCTGGCTTCCCTGGCTTCCCTGGCTTCCCTGGCTTCCCTGGCTTCCCTGCGGAAATCAGTGGCCCAGCTTGGCGACGATGTGCGCCGCGAAGCCGCTGGTGACCGGTGGCCTGGTCGCCCTGATTCTCGGTATCTGCGCCCTGAACGACCGCAAGAACGGCGGCTGGTGGGCGCTGATCGGCGTCATCCTGCTCGCGGCGGCGGTCGTGAGCTTTGCCCTGCTCCGGTCAGCGGGGTGACCGACCACGCTCGGCGCCGGGCTCCTGCGTCGCTGAGGGGCCGTTGTCTTCGCCGTCGCATCGCGGAAACGTCGGGAGTGGGCGCGGGTGGCGACCCGACGCCGTTGGTTGTCGGTGGTCGGCCGTAGGGTTGTCGGTGTGGCCGACCCGTCCACCTACCGACCGTCTCCCGGCACCATCCCGGACGCGCCTGGCGTGTACAAGTTCCGTGATCCTGGTGGCCGGGTCATCTACGTTGGCAAGGCGAAAAGCCTGCGGGGCAGGTTGAACTCGTACTTCGCCGACGTCTCGTCCCTGCATCCGCGCACCCGGCAGATGGTGACCACCGCGGGCGCGGTCGAGTGGACCGTGGTGTCCACCGAGGTCGAGGCGTTGCAGCTGGAGTACAACTGGATCAAGGAGTTCGACCCCCGGTTCAACGTCCGCTACCGCGACGACAAGTCGTACCCGGTGCTGGCCGTGACGATGCACGAGCAGTATCCGCGGCTGCACGTCTACCGGGGGCCGCGCAAGAAGGGGGTGCGCTACTTCGGGCCGTACGCGCACGCGTGGGCCATCCGCGAGACGCTTGACCTGCTGTTGCGGGTGTTTCCGGCGCGCACCTGCTCGGCGGGGGTGTTCAAGCGGCACGGCCAGATCGGGCGGCCGTGCCTGCTCGGCTACATCGACAAGTGCTCGGCGCCCTGTGTGGGCAAGGTCGACGCCGATGAGCACCGGGCGATCGTGGTGGACTTCTGCGACTTCCTCTCCGGCAAGACCGACGCCATGGTGCGCCGGTTGGAAAAGGAAATGACAGCGGCCTCCGACGCCTTGGAGTTCGAGCGGGCCGCCCGGCTGCGCGACGACGTGGCCGCGTTGCGGCGCGCCATGGAGAAGCAGGCCGTCGTCCTCGGCGACGGCACCGACGCCGACGTGGTGGCTTTCGCCTTCGATGAGCTGGAAGCGGCCGTGCAGGTGTTCCACGTGCGCGGTGGACGGGTTCGCGGCCAGCGCGGATGGGTGATCGACCGCATCGAGGACGCCGACGAGGAAACCCCGGTCTCCGGTCTGGTCGACCGGTTCCTCAGCCAGTTCTACGGCGACCAGGCCGAGATGACCGAGACCGACGGCAGCCCGGTGCCGCGCGAGGTCCTGGTGCCCGAGCTGCCCGAGGACGCCCCGGCCATCGCCGACTGGCTCAGCGAGCTGCGTGGGGCGCGGGTGGCGCTGCGGGTGCCGCAGCGCGGCGACAAGCGGGCGCTGATGGAGACCGTGGAGCGCAACGCCAAGGAGGCGTTCACCCAGCACAAGCTGCGCCGCGCGGGCGACCTGACGGCCCGTTCGGCGGCGTTGCAGGAGTTGCAGGACGCGCTGGGGCTCGACACCGCGCCGCTGCGCATCGAGTGCGTCGACATCAGCCACATCCAGGGCAGCGACGTGGTTGCCTCGCTCGTGGTGTTCGAGGACGGCTTGGCGCGCAAGTCCGAGTACCGGCGCTTCGCCATCCGCGAGGCGGCCACGGAGGGCGATGTCGCCTCGATCGCGGAGGTGGTGCGCCGCCGGTTCGCCCGGCACGCGGGGGAGTCCGGCCAGCGGCAGGACCCGACCCCGGGGATCGACCCGGAGACCGGCAAGCCGCGCCGTTTCGCCTACCCGCCGAACCTGCTGGTGGTCGACGGAGCCGGACCGCAGGCCAACGCCGCCGCCGATGTCCTCGCCGACCTCGGCGTCACCGACGTCGCGGTGATCGGGCTCGCCAAGCGGCTGGAAGAGGTGTGGCTGCCCGCCGAGCCGGAGCCCGCGATCCTGCCGCGCACCAGCGAGGCGCTGTACCTGCTGCAGCGGGTGCGTGACGAAGCCCACCGGTTCGCGGTCGCCTACCACCGGCAGAAGCGGTCCAAGCGGTTGACGACCTCGGTCCTTGACGACATCCCCGGCCTCGGCCAGACCAGGAAGTCGGTTCTGATCAAGCATTTCGGCTCGCTGAAACGCCTGCGGGCGGCGAGCATCGACGAGATCGGCGAGGTGCCCGGCATCGGCCCGGGCACCGCGCAGGCAGTGCACAGCGCGCTCGCGGGAGACTCCCCGGGGGCAGGGAAGGCAGAGGGAACGCAGTGAGCGAGCTTGCGAGCGAATCATTGGCACAGTGCGTTGGCGTGCGGAGCCGCCGGACTTGTGGGGTGGCTCGGTGAACACCGAACAGGCCGGGCCCGGTATCGAGGTCGCGGTCGTCACCGGGCTCTCGGGCGCGGGACGGAGCACGGCGGCCAAGTGCCTGGAGGATCTGGGCTGGTTCGTCGTGGACAACCTGCCCCCGGAGCTGATCTCCACCATGGTCGAGCTCGGCTCGCAGGCCAGGGGGGCGATCACCAAGGTGGCGGTCGTGATGGACGTGCGCAGCCGCGCGTTCACCGAAGACCTCTCCGCCATCATCAAGGACCTCGACGCCCGCGGCTACCGGCCGCGCGTGCTGTTCCTGGAGGCCACGACCGAGGTCCTGGTCCGCCGCTTCGAGCAGGTCCGCCGGGGCCACCCGTTGCAGGGCGAGGGCAGGCTGATCGAGGGCATCGCCAACGAGCGCTCGCTGCTCATGCCGCTGCGCGAGGAGGCCGACCTGATCCTGGACACCTCGACGCTGTCGGTGCACCAGCTGCGCGCCAAGATCGAGGACGCGTTCGGCACCGAGTCGAGCACTGGCACGCGGGTCACCGTGCTGTCCTTCGGCTACAAGTACGGCCTGCCGATGGACGCCGACCTGGTCATGGACGTGCGCTTCCTGCCGAACCCGTTCTGGATCCCGGAGCTGAAGGACCAGACCGGCCGCGACGCCGACGTGCGCAACTACGTGCTCAGCCAGGAGGGCGCGGACGAGTTCCTCGACCGCTACCACGAGCTGCTGCGCCTGATCGGCGCCGGTTACCGCCGCGAGGGCAAGCGCTACCTGACGCTGGCCGTGGGCTGTACGGGCGGCAAGCACCGCAGTGTCGCGATCTCCGAGGAGCTTTCCCGCAGGCTCGCGGACGAGGACGGCATGGCGGTCAAGGTCGTGCACCGCGACCTGGGGCGCGAGTGAGCGATTCGTTGACCGACCGCGCACGCGAGCGGGGACACCGGACGAGCGAGGTGGCCCGGTGAGGGGACATCGCGAGCTGATCAGTGCCGCGCCGCGGCGGCGGGTGGGGCCTGCCCGCCGAGTGGGTGGCCTGCTGCGGGATTTCGCCAGCGGATCTTGGGCGCGGGGCCACCGGATGAGCGAGGTGGTTCAGTGAGCGCACCCGCGGACGGGCCGCCGCTGGACCGGCCGCTGCGCGCGGTCGCCCTCGGCGGGGGCCATGGGCTGCACGCCACGCTGAGCGCGCTGCGGCGGCTCACCGACGACGTCACCGCGGTGGTGACCGTCGCCGACGACGGCGGCTCGTCCGGCCGGTTGCGCCGTGAGCTGGGCCTGCTTCCGCCGGGTGACCTGCGCAAGGCGCTCACCGCCCTGGCCGGGTGCGGCGACCAGCCGTGGCGGGAGGTGTTCGAGCACCGGTTCGGCGGCTCCGGCGCCCTCGCGGGCCACGCGGTGGGCAACCTGGTGCTGGCGGGCCTGCTGGAGGTGGTCGGCGACCCGGTCGCCGCGCTCGCCGAGGCCGCCCGGCTGCTCGGGGTCACCGGGCGGGTGCTGCCGATGTCGACCGAGCCGCTGGACATCGAGGCCGACGTGACCGGGCTGGAGGAGGACCCGACCACGGTTCGCCGCATCCGCGGCCAGGTCGCCGTGGCGACGACCCCTGGCCGGGTGCGCCGCATCCGGCTGCTGGGCGCCGCCCGCCGCACCGAGCGCCCCTCGGCCTGCCCGGAGGCGGTCGCCGCCGTCCTCGCCGCCGACGTGGTGCTGCTCGGTCCGGGGTCCTGGTTCACCAGTGTCCTGCCGCACCTGCTGGTCCCCGACTTGCACGACGCCATCGTGCGGACCGAGGCGACCCGGGTCGTCGTGTTGAATCTTGTCCCCCAACCGGGGGAAACCGCGGGCTTCTCACCGGAGCGGCATCTGGACGTGCTGTCCGAGCACGCGCCCCGGCTGCGGGTGGACGCGGTCATCGCCGACGCGGACTCGGTTCCCACGCCGGACCGGCTCCGACGTGCGGCTGCCGCCCTCGGGGCGGACATGCTGCTCGACGCGATCGCGGCCGGTCCGGTGGCGGGCAGGCACGATCCTGACGCCCTCGCGGCGAGCCTGCGGCGGGCGATCA
Source organism: Actinokineospora sp. NPDC051303 (assembly GCF_055586285.1). NCBI lineage: Bacteria > Bacillati > Actinomycetota > Actinomycetes > Pseudonocardiales > Pseudonocardiaceae > Actinokineospora > Actinokineospora sp. NPDC051303. Next base: position 71,250 of record NZ_JBVJIN010000021.1, on the reverse strand, counting down.
CCTCGGTGAGGGGACGCTGAGCCGATCGGGCCGTCGTGATGGGATGTACCCGGGGAAGCCCTAGCTGGGCCGGAGAGGAGGACCCGTGGCGATGACCGCCGCAGTCAAGGACGAGCTGAGCAGGCTCGCGGTGTCCAAGACCTGTTGCAGGCGCGCCGAGGTGTCCTCGCTGCTGCGCTTCGCTGGCGGGCTGCACATCGTGGCGGGCCGGGTCGTGGTCGAGGCCGAGTTGGACACCGGATCGGCCGCGCGGCGGCTGCGCAAGGAGATCCACGACCTGTACGGCCACCACGCCGACGTGCACGTGATCACCTCGGGCGGGCTGCGCAAGGGCACCCGGTACGTGGTGCGCGTGGTCAAGGACGGCGACGGCCTGGCCCGGCAGACCGGCCTGCTCGACCCACGCGGCAGGCCGGTGCGCGGGCTGCCCGCGCCGGTGGTGTCCGGCGGGGTCTGCGACGCGGAGGCCGCCTGGCGCGGCGCGTTCCTCGCGCACGGCTCGCTCACCGAGCCGGGTAGATCGTCCGCGCTGGAGATCACCTGCCCCGGCCCGGAGGCGGCGCTGGCCATCGTCGGCGCGGCGCGCCGGATGGGCATCCAGGCCAAGTCGCGCGAGGTGCGCGGCGCCGACCGGGTGGTCGTGCGCGACGGCGACGCCATCGGCGCGCTGCTCACCCGCCTCGGCGCCCACTCCAGTGTGCTGGCCTGGGAGGAACGCCGGATGCGCCGCGAGGTGCGGGCCACCGCCAACCGCCTCGCGAACTTCGACGACGCCAACCTGCGCCGCTCGGCCCGCGCCGCGGTCGCCGCCGCCGCGCGGGTGCAGCGGGCGATGGAGATCCTCGGCCCGGACGCCCCGGAGCACCTGACCGCGGCGGGGGAGCTGCGGCTGAAGAACAAGCAGGCGTCGCTGGAGGAGCTGGGCCAGCTTTCCGAGCCGCCGATGACCAAGGACGCGGTGGCGGGCCGGATCCGCAGGCTGCTGGCGATGGCCGACAAGCGCGCCAAGGACCTCGGCCTGCCCGACACCGAGTCCGCTGTCACCGCCGACATGCTCGACGCGGACGCCTGACCAGCGCGAACACCGCTGTGGCTGACGCTGACCGACTCCTGGCGAGCACGGAAAGTCACTCACCACCACCGTAGATGTGACCTGAGTCTCATTCAGTATCTGTCACCCTCGCGGGCGCCTCTTCACTACTGGGAGCGCGGGCGCCGCTTGGGGGAGGGGCGCCCGCGGGGGGAAACGGAGTGGAGTCCGCCCGGCGTGGGGGCAGGCGGACTCCACTCCGTTGTCATGTCCCGAGTCGTCACCGAGCGGTCTTACCTGGCGGTGTCGCCGGGTGCGGGTTCGTCACTGATCGGGTTGTCATTCCCGGTTGTCACTACGGCTCGGCCGCGGGCGTGGTTGTCGCCCGCCGCTGGGAGTATCCGGAAAATCCGCGGTGATCTTGTTCGAGCGAGACAATCCGTCCCCTACCGGGACTTGCCACTGGCGGTCACCGTCATGATCTGATTCGATAAAGAGACCCCGCTGACCTCCTGACCTGCGAGTGGCCGCCTGGACGCTAGGGTTCGGTGGATAGGCGGAAAATCTTGGGCCCCAGGGCCCGTTACTACGAGTCGCAACGAGGAGACACAGGTGACGGTTCGCGTAGGTGTCAACGGTTTCGGTCGGATCGGTCGCAACTTCTGGCGAGCCGTGCAGGCGAGCGACCACGACATCGAGATCGTGGCCTTCAACGACCTCGGTGACGTGGCGACCATGGCCCACCTGCTCAAGTACGACAGCATCCTCGGCCGGTTGCCGCAGGAGGTCTCGGTGACCGACGAGGGCATCAAGGTCGGCGACCAGACCATCAAGGCGCTCGCCGAGCGCGACCCGGGCAAGCTGCCCTGGAAGGACCTCGGCGTCGACGTCGTGGTCGAGTCCACCGGCTTCTTCACCAAGGCCGCCGACGCGCGCAAGCACGTCGACGAGGGCGGCGCGAAGAAGGTCATCATCTCCGCGCCGGCCAAGGGCGAGGACCTGACCGTCGTCCTCGGCGCCAACGAGGACAAGTACGACGGCTCGCAGACCGTCATCTCCAACGCGTCCTGCACCACCAACTGCCTCGCGCCGCTGGCGAAGGTGCTGCACGACGCGTTCACCGTCGAGCGTGGCCTGATGACCACGATCCACGCCTACACCCAGGACCAGAACCTGCAGGACGCCCCGCACGCCGACCTGCGTCGGGCCCGGGCCGCCGCGCTCAACATCGTGCCCACCTCGACCGGAGCCGCCAAGGCCATCGGCCTGGTGCTGCCCGAGCTCAACGGCAAGCTCGACGGCTACGCGCTGCGCGTGCCGGTGCCGACCGGCTCGGCCACCGACCTGACCGTCACCCTGGGCCGCGAGGTCACCCTGGACGAGGTCAACGCCGCCTACAAGGCCGCGGCGGACGGCCCGCTCGCGGGCATCCTGCGCTACAGCACCGACCCGATCGTGTCCTCGGACATCGTCACCGACCCGGCGTCGTGCATCTACGACGCGCCGCTGACCAAGGTCACCGGCAACCAGGTCAAGGTCGTCGGCTGGTACGACAACGAGTGGGGCTACTCCAACCGCCTCGCGGACCTGACCGCTCTCGTCGCCTCGAAGCTCTGAGGACCGCCCCTGTGAAGACTCTCGACGACCTGCTCGCCGAGGGCGTGGCGGGTCGGCGCGTGCTCGTGCGCGCCGACCTCAACGTCCCCCTCGACGGCGACACCATCACCGACGACGGCCGCGTCCGCGCGTCGCTGCCCACGATCAGCGCGCTCACCCAGGCGGGCGCGCGGGTCGTGGTCGCGGCGCACCTGGGCAGGCCCAAGGGCGCGCCGGACGCGAAGTACTCCCTCGCGCCGGTCGCCAAGCGGCTCGGCGACCTGCTCGGCGCGCCGGTCGCGTTCGCCGCCGACGTGGTCGGCCCGTCCGCGAAGTCCACTGTGGACGCGCTCGCCGACGGCGGCGTCGCGCTGCTGGAGAACGTGCGCTTCGACCCACGGGAGACCAGCAAGGACGCCGCTGAGCGCGGCGCGTTGGCCGAGGAGTTCGCCGCGCTGGCCGACGCGTTCGTCTCCGACGGTTTCGGTGTCGTGCACCGCAAGCAGGCCTCGGTCTACGAGATCGCGACCAAGCTCCCGGCGTACGCGGGCGGTCTCGTGCTCGCCGAGGTCGAGGTGCTGCGGCAGCTCACCGGCGAGCCGAAGCGGCCGTACGTGGTGGCGCTGGGCGGCTCGAAGGTCTCCGACAAGCTCGCGGTCATCTCCTCGCTGCTGCCCAAGGTCGACGCGATCCTGGTCGGCGGCGGGATGTGCTTCACGTTCCTGGCCGCGGAGGGCCTCGGCGTCGGCGACTCGCTGCTGGAAGCCGACATGATCGACACCTGCAAGCGGCTGCTCGCCGAGCACCCGGAGAAGATCGTGCTCCCAGCGGACGTGGTCATCGCCGACGAGTTCTCCGCCGAGGCGAACACCCAGACCGTGCTCGCGGCGAACATCCGCGAGGGCTGGAAGGGCCTCGACATCGGCCCGATCACCGTCGAGCGCTACGGCGAGATCCTCGCGGGCGCGGGCACGGTGTTCTGGAACGGCCCGATGGGCGTGTTCGAGCTCGCCCCGTTCGCTGATGGCACGCGCGGCGTGGCGCAGGCGATCGTCGACGCGGACGCGTTCAGCGTGGTCGGCGGCGGCGACTCGGCGGCGGCCGTGCGGCTGCTGGGCCTGCCCGAGGACGGGTTCTCGCACATCTCGACCGGCGGCGGCGCGTCGCTGGAGTACCTGGAGGGCAAGGAGCTCCCCGGCGTCGCGGTGCTGGAGGGCTGAGCCATGGCACGACAGGTCCTCATCGCGGGCAACTGGAAGATGAATCTGAACCACCTTGAGGCGATCGCCCTGGTGCAGAAGATCTCCTTCTCGCTGCCGGAGAAGTACTTCGCCAAGGTGGAGGTGGCCGTGCTGCCGCCGTTCACCGACATCCGGTCGATCCAGACCATGGTCGACGGCGACAAGCTGCTGATCCGCTACGGCGCGCAGGACATCTCCCGGTACGACTCGGGCGCCTACACCGGCGAGGTCTCTGGGCCGATGCTGGCGAAGCTGGGCTGCACGTACGTGACCGTCGGCCACTCCGAGCGCCGCGAGTACCACAACGAGACCGACGAACTGGTCAACGCGAAGGTGAAGGCCGCTCTCAAGCACGGGCTCATCCCGATCCTGTGCCTGGGCGAGCGCGTCGAGGTGCGCGAGGCGGGCGAGCACGTGCCGCACTGCACCGAGCAGCTCGTCGCCGGGCTCAAGGGGCTCAAGGCCGAGCAGGTGGCCAAGGTCGTCATCGCCTACGAGCCGGTGTGGGCGATCGGCACCGGCAAGGTGGCCACCTCCGCCGACGCGCAGGAGGTCTGCGCCGCGCTGCGCAAGACCCTGTCGGACAAGTACGGCGACGAGGTCGCCGCGACCGTCCGCGTGCTCTACGGCGGCTCGGTGAAGTCGGGCAACATCGGCGAGCTCGTCGCCCAGGAGGACGTCGACGGCGCCCTCGTTGGCGGCGCGAGCCTGCAAGCCGACGAGTTCACCAAGTTGTGCGCGCTGGCCGCGGGCGGACCGCTGCCGTAGGCGATCCGGGCCGCGATCGGCTCGTGAAGGCCCTTCCCGCCGGGTTAGCCCTGGTGGGAGGGGCCTTCGGCGTTCCTGGGCGTGCGGCTGCACGTGCTGACGACTCGGGCGTGCGCGGCGGCGGCGAATCTGGTAAGCGCCATCGGCGTGGCGCGCCGGGGCGGTGGTCGTGAATACCAACATCACCAGGTAGCCTGTGACTTCAATCGTTCGACAGCGAGGATGACATGGTTCTGACCCTGCAGATCGCCCTGATCGTCACCAGCCTGCTGCTGATTCTGCTGGTGCTGCTTCACCGGGGTCGCGGTGGCGGCCTCTCCTCGCTGTTCGGCGGCGGAATGCAGTCCAGCCTGTCCGGCTCCAGTGTGGTCGAGAAGAACCTCGACCGGGTGACCCTGTTCGTCGGCGCGGTCTGGATCATCTGCGTCATCGGTCTCGGTCTGCTGGTCAAGGTCGGCTGATCCGGCTCCCGCCATCCGGGTGGAAGGCGGGTCCAAGGTGTCTCGACAGTGACGCGGCGCGATCAAGGCGCCGTGTAACCACGTGGTGGGGGTGTGAACATCAATGGCCGGTGGTAACGCGATCCGGGGTACCCGGGTCGGTGCTGGTCCCATGGGTGAGTCCGAGCGCGGCGAGTCCGCGCCTCGGCAGCGGGTGTCCTACTGGTGCGCGAACGGACACGAGTCCCGTCCGTCGTTCGCGCTGGACGCCGAGAAGCCGGAGTCGTGGGACTGCCCGCGCTGCGGCCTGCCCGGCGGCCTGGACGAACAGGCGCCGCCGAAGGCGCCCCGCAACGAGCCGTACAAGACGCACCTGGCTTACGTGAAGGAGCGGCGCTCCGACGCCGACGGCGAGGCCATCCTCGCCGAGGCGCTGGCCAAGCTCCGCGCCCGGCGCGAAGGCTGACCCAGCCCGACGCCAAGCGTCCCTCGGGCCCCGCTCCCACCAGGAGCGGGGCTCGAGGCATTTCTCAGTTCGCCAGCGGGTACCGGGCGCGCACCGAGAACCCGCCCTCCGAGGTCGGGCCCGCGTCGAAGCTGCCGCCCAGCAGGCCCGCGCGTTCCCGCAGGCCGAGCAGCCCGTGTCCGCCGGAGGGCAGGCCGGGCGACCGGGTGCTGGGCCGGTCGTTGCTGACCTCCACGACGAGCACGTTCTCCCGCGTCTGCACCCGCACCGACGCCCGCGAGCCCGCCGCGTGCTTGCGCACGTTCGTCAGCGCCTCCTGGACGGTGCGGTACGCCGCCCGCGAGACCGGCGCGGGCAGCCGCTCCGGCTCCGCGTCGATGGCCAGCGCCACGGCGACGTCGGAGCTGTGCACCAGGTCGCCGATCTCCTCGACCCCCGGCTGCGTGTCGGCGTCGTCGCCGCCGGAGCGCAGCACGCCCACCAGTTCCCGCAGCTCTTCGAGGGTGCGGGTGCTCAGCGTGCGGATCGTCTCGGCCGCCTCGCGGGTCTCCTCGTCCTGGCAGCCCACCTTCAGCGCGCCCGCCTGCATCGCGATGAGCGTGACCTGGTGGGAGACCACGTCGTGCATCTCGCGGGCGAGTTTGGCGCGCTCGGCGGCCCGGACGGCGGCCGCGTGCAGCCGCTGCTCCCGCTCCCGGCTGCGGGCGAGTTGCCGGATGCGGGTCGCCAGTTCGTGCCGCAGCGAGATGAGCATCCCGATCGCGACCGGCATCCCGGCGACGAGCACCCCGTAGAGCGCGTCGAGGAAGTGCTGGCGCCAGGTCAGGGCCAGGAACTCCGACCACGGCCACAGCACGAACCGGGACAGCCACACCAGCACGGCCCCGGTGATGGTGCGCCAGTCGAACAGGCGGCGTCGGGCGAGTGTGCCGAGCGCGATCATGGCCGCGAGCTGCGCCCAGCCCGCGAAGAAGCCCGGAATGGTGAGCAGCACGGCCAGGAACGGCACGTGCCTGCGCAGCAGCATCGCCGGGACCGCCGCCCAGGACAGCCAGATCGAGTAGCTGGGCGCGTTCTCCGGGATGACCAGCCAGACGTCGAGGACGGCCACGACGACGGCGAGGACGTCCGACGAGACGGCCCGCACGCGCCGGTTCGCGCGCAGCGCGGCGTACCAGCGCGGCGCCCGAAGGCGGGTTTTGCCCGGGGTCGCGGCGGGCACGAGGTTGTCCGGGGAGAGCGTCGGCGCGGCCACGGCGGCACCTCCTTGTTCTCCGCCGGTGCTGGACTCAAGCTGTTCGTGCAGCTCAGGCCGGTCGTGTGCGCCCGCTCGCTGCTGGGGCACCTCGTCCCGGGTTGTAGCATTCTTGCGGTCCTGGGCAGGCCTGCGCTGTCGCTGTGGCATGAATCGCCCTTCCTGCGGCGATGTGCTGCACGGTGCTCGTCACCAATGAAGACAGACATCGCCCTGCTCGGGACGGGGTGTGCCGAACTTCTGTGCGAGAGCAAATCCACAGTAGCCGCTATGCAGTGAGGGAAAGGAGTCCGCAGGTGCGCACGCTGATCATCGACAACTACGACTCCTTCACCTACAACCTCTACCAGGCGCTCGCCGCCATCGACGGCGCCCGGCCGACGGTCGTGCGCAACGACGAGGACTGGGACCTGGGCGAACTGGCCGAGTTCGACAACGTGGTGATCTCCCCGGGACCCGGCCACCCCGGTGTGCGCCGCGATTTCGGCCTCAGCCGCGCCGTGCTCGCCGCGGCCCGCCAGCCGCTGCTCGGCGTCTGCCTCGGGCACCAGGGCCTGTGCCTGCTGGCGGGCGCGCGGATCGCGCACGCCCCCGAGGTCCGGCACGGCAGGCTCTCCTCGGTCCACCACGCCGGGACCGACCTGTTCGCCGGGCTGCCCTCGCCGCTGCGGGTCGTGCGGTACCACTCCCTGGCGGTCGAGGACCTGCCCGACCACCTGGTGGCCACCGCGTGGAGCGACGACGGCGTGCTCATGGGCGTCCGCCACCGCGACCGGCCTGCCTGGGGCGTGCAGTTCCACCCCGAGTCGGTCGCCACCGAGCACGGCCGCGACCTGCTGGCCAACTTCGCCGCGCTGACCCGGTGCTGGCGGGCCGAACACCCGAGGGAAACCGTGGTCGCCGGGTCCATCCCGCCGCTGCCCGACCCGCCAGAGCCCGCCGCGGAGGCGGCCCGCGTGCTCGTCAAGCGGCTGACCGTCGCCGTCACCGCGGAAGAGGCGTTCGACGCGCTCTACCGAGACTCGCCCCACGCGTTCTGGCTGGACAACTCCGCGGGCGGCGGCTTCTCCTTCCTCGGCGACGCGAGCGGCCCACTGGGCAGGGTCGCCGCGGCCGACGTGTGGACGGGCACGGTCACCGTCACCTCCGCTGCAGGCGTCGAGGTCGTCACCAGCGACTTCCTCGGCTGGCTCGACGCCGACCTCGCCGCGCGCCGGGTGGTCGTGCCGGACCTGCCGTTCGACTTCGCGCTCGGCTGGGTCGGCTACCTCGGGTACGAGCTCAAGGCCGAGTGCGGCGGCGCCAAGGCGCACCGGGCCGCCGACCCCGACGCGCAACTGGTCTTCGCCGACCGCGCCGTGGTGTTCGACCACGCCACCGGAGAGGTCTACCTGCTCGCTCTCGCGGGCGACGAGCCCGCCGCCCGCGAGTGGCAGGCCGCTACCGCGGCCCGTCTCGTCGCCCTCGCCGCCGACCCCGCGCCCACCGCCCCGGTCACGCCGGGGGTCGTCGCGGGGGAGTTGACTCCGCGCCACGACCGGGCCGACTACCTGGCGATGGTGGCCCGCTGCCAGGTCGCGATCGATGACGGCAACACCTACGAGGTCTGCCTCACCAACGAGTTGACCGCCCCTGCCGCCGTCGACGTCTGGCAGACCTACCGCTACCTGCGGCGGGCCAGCCCCGCCCCGTTCGGCGCGCTGCTGCGCTTCGGCGACCTGTCGGTGCTGAGCACGTCCCCCGAGCGGTTCCTGTCCGTCTCGGCGACCGGCGCGGTCGAGTCCCGCCCGATCAAGGGCACCCGCCCGCGCGGCCGCACCCCCGAGGAAGACGAGGCGCTGCGGCACGACCTGGCCACCGACGAGAAGGACCGCGCCGAGAACCTGATGATCGTGGACCTGGTCCGCAACGACTTGGGCGTGCACGCCGAGGTCGGCTCGGTGCACGTGCCCGCCCTGTTCGAGGTCGAGACCTACGCGACGGTGCACCAGATGGTCAGCACGATCCGCGCCCAACTCGCCGAGGGGATCTCGGCGGTGCGGTGCGTCCGCGCGGCTTTCCCCGGCGGCTCGATGACCGGCGCCCCCAAGGTGCGCACCATGGAGATCATCGACCGGTTGGAACGCGGCCCCCGCGGCGTCTACTCCGGCGCGATCGGGTTCTTCTCCCTGACCGGCGCGGCCGACCTGAGCATCGTCATCCGCACCCTGGTCGTGCGCCCCGGCTCAGTCTCCTTCGGCGTCGGCGGCGCGGTCATCGCCCTGTCGGACCCGGCGGGGGAGTTCGAGGAGACCGCGGTGAAGGCCACCACCATGCTCACCCTGCTCGACGCCGAGTTCCCCGGCCGCGTCCCGGCCACCGGCCGCTAGCCGGGTTGGTTCGTGGCCTTCCGACGGGCTTGTTCGGTCTGGCCGCTCGCCCCGCTGCTGGTCCGGCGTTCACGCTGATTCGCGGTCTGGTCGTTTCACTCTGACCGTTCGTCCCTGTCGCTTGGCCTGCTGCCTGGCTCGGTCCGGTGGGTCAGCCGATTTCCGGTCCGGCCGTTCACCTGGTCGTTCACTCTGCCGTCATGGCCTGTCCCCTTCCGGTTGCCACCATCCGGCTATGACCCGATCCCTGTTAGCCCGGGCGGCCGCGGCGGCGCTCACCTGCGTGCTCGCCGCGCCCCTGACCGCGGCGGCGGCCGAGACCGACCACCGCGGGCGCACGTTCGACCTGCAAGCCCATCGCGGCGGCCTTGGCCTGCGCGTGGAGAGCAGCCTCAGCGCCTTCGGCAACGCCCTGCGGCTGGGCGTGAGCACCCTGGAACTTGACGTCCAGATCACCGAGGACGGCCAGGCCGTGGTCACCCACGACCGCAGGGTCGACGCCCGCAAGTGCCGCGACACCGCACCCGCGACTCCCGGCGACGCCGAGTACCCCTATGTCGGCAAGTTCGTCCACACGCTGACGCTCGCCCAGGTCCGCACCCTCGACTGCGGCTCCATCCGCCTCGCCGACCGCCCGGACCAGGAACTGGCTCCCGGCTCCCGAATGCCGTTGCTGCGCGACGTCTTCGCATTGGTCCACCGCTACGGCGCGACTGATGTCCGGTTCAACATCGAGACCAAGGTCGAAGCGGGCGCCCCGCACGAAACAGCGCCGCGCGAGCAGTTCGTCCAGATCACCGCCCGCGAGATCGAGGCGGCCGGGGTGGGCGACCGGGTGAGCATCCAGAGTTTCGACTGGGGCGCGCTGATGCGGATGCGCCAGGTCGCCCCCCGGCTTCCGTTGGTCGCCCTGACCAACTACGACTTCCTCCAAACCGGCAAGGACGGCGCCTCTCCCTGGCTGGGCGGCCTGGACATTGACGATTTCCACGGTGATCCCATCGCCGCCATCAAAACCTTCGGCGCGACCACCTTCTCCCCGGTGCACGGCTTCCCCCAGGGCGGCTCAGTCCAAGACCCCGCCTACCGTCCTTATGTGACCGCCGAAATGGTGCGCCACGCGCACCGCAACGGCATCAAGGTCGTCCCGTGGACCGTCAACGACGTCCCCACGATGGCCAAACTGATCGACGACGGCATCGACGGCCTCATCACCGACTATCCCGACCGCCTTCGGACTCTGTTGGCGCAGCGCGGATTCCGCCTTCCGCGGGCGTACGCGTCCCCGTTCGACATCCAGGGCCACCGAGGTGCCCGCGCGGTGCGCCCGGAGAACACCCTGGCGGCTTTCCGCTACGCCCTGGCGAATCCGGATGTGTCCACTGTGGAGCTGGACACCGGAATCACCGAAGACGGCCATGTCGTGGTCATCCACGACCGCACGGTCAACGGCTCCCACTGCGTCGACACCACCCCGGCCACGCCCGGCGACCCGGAGTTCCCCTACGTGGGCAAGCGAGTCCACGACCTCACGCTGGCCCAGCTCAAGACGATCGACTGCGGCTCCAAAACCCTCCCGGAGTTCCCCGAGCAGGTGGCCGCCCCCGGTGAGCGAATCCCCACCCTCGCGGAGGTTTTCGCCACCGTCCGCGCCAGTGGCCGCCCGGACGTCCGCCTGAACATCGAGACAAAGATCAGCCCGACCGCCGACGACACGGCCCCCTACGAGGTGTTCACCCGCAAGGTGGTCACCGAAATCGCCCGAGCGGGCTTCACTTCCCGAACGACTCTCCAGTCCTTCGACTGGCGCACCATCATTCTGGCCCGCAAGCTCAACCCGCACCTGGAAACCGTCGCCCTGGTCTGGCAGTACGGCCCAGCCGAATGCGCAACCCTGGCCGACGAATGCTCACTGCAAGCCGTCTACGGCGACCCGGCCACCAAGAGCCCGTGGACCGGCGGCCTGGACTGGTGGAAGAGCCAAGACCTGGCCAAGTTGGTCCGCCAATCCGGCGCGACCACCGTCTCGGCCAACTGGCAGGTCCACGACCCGAACCAGACCACAGTGGACAGTGCGGACTGGTACCTGCGCCAGAACCCGGCCTACTTCCATGGCCCCGATGTCGCTGGCCTGCACCGCAAACACCTCAAAGTCGTTCCCTACACGGTGAACGACGAGCCGACGATGAACCGGGTCATCGCCCTGGGAGTCGACGGCCTGATCAGCGACAACCCAGACCTCCTGGTCCGCGTAGCCAAACTCCACGGCCTACGCTGACCTGACAGGGGTGGAGCGGTCCCCGCCAAGGAACCGCTCCACCCCCGTCGAGCCCGTGCGATCTCAGGGCGCGGCGGCCGAATCCAGCAGCCACAGAGTCCGCGACCGCCCCCGGGCGCCCGCGGCCGGGAGAACGACCTCGTCGGCGCCGTCCAGCGCCTGGCCCACGGCGGCGGCCTTGCTCGCCCCCGTGGTCATCAGCCAGACCTCAGCGGAATGCCGAGCGGCGGCCAGCGTCAAACTCACCCGAGTAGGGGGCGGCTTGGGGCAGTTCCGCACCGCCACCACCGCCCGCTCGGTCTCGTGGACGGCGGCCGAGTCGGGGAAAACCGACAGCGTGTGCCCTTCCTCCCCGACCCCCAGAAGGCAGACATCGAACGTGGGCACGGCCGCGCCCGAGGCGCGGTTGGCGAGCAGCGAGGCATAAGCCGCCGCGGCGGCGTCCGGGTCGTCGCCGTAGGCGCCATCGGAAGCCGCCATCGGGAAGACTCGATCTGGGTCGACCGGCACGTGATCGAGCAACGCCGCCCGAGCCTGCGTCTCGTTCCGCTCCGGGTCCCCGGCGGGAAGAAACCGCTCGTCGCCCCAGAACAGGTCCACCCGGGACCAGTCCACCGCGTCCCGGGCAGGACTCGCCCGCACCTGCTCCAGCACGGCGATCCCCGTCCGCCCACCGGTCAGCACCAGCGACGCGGATTCGCGCGCCGCCTGCACGTCGACCAGCCGGGTCACCAGGCGCGCCGCGGTGGCGGCGGTCAGCAAGCCCGCGTCCCGGTACACCACCACTTCAGGCGAACTCATGAGCCTGCCTTGCCATTCTTGCCGGGCTTCGCCGCGGCTTTCGCACTGGCCGCCTTCGCACCGGCGGTCCTGGCGGGCACAGCCTTCGCGGTGGGCTTGGCCGCGCCCGACTTGGCCGCCGACTTCGCCCGGGTAGCCGGATCGGCGCCATTGCCCGCCGCCACAGCTTCGGCCTGCGCCGCCGAAGGCTTGGGCTCACCCGTGGGCAGAGCCGCCTTCCCGGAACCAGCCCGCGCCGAGGACACCCGCCCGCGCACGATCTTCGACAGCCCCTTCAGCGTCGCCTCGTAAGGCTCGTCCGGGTCAAGCCGCCGCAGTTCCTCGGCCAGGCAGTCCCGGATCTCCCGCCGCTGGAGGGCGACCCGCCGAGCGGGCTGCCCAGGCTGGGTCAGCGTGCCGACCTTCCCGTCCGGTCGCTCCAACTCGATCGTGCCCGACTTCCGCTCCAGCGCGACGGAAACGATGCCCTCGCCGTTGGTCGCCTTCACCCGCTTCACCGGAATCCGCAGCCGCGCCGCCAGCCAGCCAGCCAGCAGGTCGGTCGACGGCGAGTCGGCCTCACCGGTCACCGACGCCCCGGTCACCTTCTCGTACGGCGGCAGGTCCAGCGACGCCGCCAGCACGGCCCGCCACAGCGTCAGCCGGGTCCACGCGAGATCGGTGTCACCCGCCGCGTAGTGCTTCTGGCGCACCTCCAGCGCCCGGATCGGGTTGCGCTCGGCGGCCGAGTCGGTGATCCGCCGCTGCGCGAGCCGCCCGATGGGGTCGTCCGCCGGTCGCGCGGGCGCCTCGAACGGCCACCACGCCACCACGGGCGCGTCGGGCAGCAGCAGCGGGATCACGCACGTCGCGCCCTCGTCGGCCAGCGCGCCGTAGAGGCGCAGCACGACGACCTCGCTGGCGCCCGCGTCGCCGCCGACGCGGATCTGGGCGTCGAGCCGGGCCGCGGCCTTGCGCGCGCCCCTGGCCACCACGATCACCCGGCACGGGTGCTCCCGACTGGCGTCATTGGCGGCGTCTATCGCGTCCTCGGTGCGCGCCCCGTCATCGGTGACGATCACCAGGGTCAGCACCCGCCCCAGCGCGGTCGCCCCGCCCTGCTCGCGGATCTGGACGAGCTTGGTATTGACCTGTGATGTCGTGGTGGATGGCAAATCAATGATCACGGTCGCCTCCAATGACGGCCGGTGCGGGACATCATCGCGTCAGCGGACTCCGGGCCCCAGGTGCCCGCCGGGTACCCCTCTGGCTTGCCCGCCGACTTCCAGTACTTGAGGACCGGTTCCAGGATCTCCCAGGACAGCTCGACCTCCTGGTTGACCGGGAACAGCGACGGCTCGCCGAGCAGCACGTCGAGCAGCAGCCGCTCGTAGGCCTCCGGGGACGACTCGGTGAACGCGTGGCCGTAGCTGAAGTCCATGGACACGTCGCGCACCTCCATCGAGTTGCCCGGCACCTTGGACCCGAACCGCATGGTCACGCCCTCGTCCGGCTGCACCCGCACCACCAGGGCGTTCTGCCCCAGCTCCTCGGTGGCGGTGTCGTCGAAGGGCAGGTGCGGCGCGCGCTTGAACACGACCGCGATCTCGGTGACCCGCCGCCCGAGGCGCTTGCCGGTGCGCAGGTAGAACGGCACGCCCGCCCAGCGCCGGGTGTTCACCTCCAGGGTGATCGCGGCGAAGGTCTCGGTGGTGGAGGTCTTCGCGAAGCCCTCTTCCTCCAGCAGCCCGAGCACCTTCTGCCCGCCCTGCCAGCCGCCGGTGTACTGGCCGCGCGCGGAGGTCTCGGCGAACGGCCCGACCGGCTTGGTCGCCTCCAGCACCTTGATCTTCTCGGTGCGCAGCGCCCGGGGCTGGAACGAGACCGGCTCCTCCATCGCGGTCAGCGCCAGCAGTTGCAGCAGGTGGTTCTGGATGACGTCGCGAGCGGCGCCGATGCCGTCGTAGTACCCCGCGCGGCCGCCGAGGCCGATGTCCTCGGCCATGGTGATCTGCACGTGGTCGACGTAGTTGGCGTTCCAGATCGGCTCGAACAGCTGGTTGGCGAAGCGCAGCGCCAGCAGGTTCTGCACCGTCTCCTTGCCGAGGTAGTGGTCGATGCGGAACACCGAGTCCTCGGGGAAGACCTCGTTGACGATCTTGTTGAGCTGCCGGGCGCTGGCCAGGTCGTGCCCGAACGGCTTCTCGATGACCACCCGGCGCCACTCGTCGGGCCCGGTCGCCTTGGCCAGGCCGGAGCGGGCCAGCTGCTTGGTCACCACCGGGAACGCGCTGGGCGGGATGGACAGGTAGAACGCGTGGTTGCCGCTGGTGCCGCGCAGCTTGTCGAGTTCGGCGACGGTCTCGGCGAGGTGGTCGAACGCGGCGTCGTCGTCAAAGGTGCCGGAGACGAACCGGAACCCCTCGGCGAGCCGGTCCCACACCGCCTCCCGGAACGGCGTGCGGGCGTGCTGCTTCACCGCCTCGTACACGACCTGGCCGAAGTCCTGGTCGGCCCAGTCGCGGCGGGCGAACCCGACCAGCGAGAAGCCCGGCGGCAGCAGGCCGCGGTTGGCCAGGTCGTAGATGGCGGGCATCAGCTTCTTGCGGGACAGGTCGCCGGTGACCCCGAAGATCACCAGGCCGCACGGTCCCGCGATGCGCGGCAGGCGCTTGTCGCGCTCGTCGCGCAACGGGTTGATCCAGGTGCGGGTCACCGACCCACCTCCGCCAGGCTCGTGACCAGGTGCGCCAATCCGGCGGCGCGGTCGGTGAAGTGCAGCCGCAGCACGGGCCTGCCGTGCTCGGCCAGGACCTGCCCGTCGCCGAGCGCCTGCGCGGTCTGCAGGACGCCGAGGGTGTACGGGCGGTCGGGGACGGCCAGGTCGTCCTCGACGACTCCGGTGATCTGCAGGAATACGCCGTTCTGGTGGCCGCCCTTGTGGTATTGCCCGGTGGAGTGCAGGAACCGGGGGCCCCAGCCGAACGTGGTCTGCAACCCGGTGCGGCGCGCGATCTCCGGGCGCAGCAGCACCGCGGAGGCGTCGTCGAGCCGGTCGAGGTAGGTCTGCACCGACAGGTAGCCGAATCGCGGCGCGGTGGCGAACAGCGCGTGCAGCGCCCCGGCGAGCGTGTCGGTTCCCTCCGGCAGCAGCCCCTCGGTGGCGTGCACCTCGACCGGGCCGTCCACAAAGGACGGTTCAGCCGCGGCGCCGTCGCCGGGGGAGTCCAGCAGCGCGCGCGCCGCCTTCTTCGCGGCCTCGACGTCGGGCTGGTCGAACGGGTTGATGCCGAGCAGCCTGCCCGCGATCGCCGTGGCGTACTCCCACAGCAGCATCAGCCCGCCCAGGCCGCCGGAGGTGCCCAGCACGGCCGCGCCTGCGGGGGAGCCGATCGCGACCGCGGTGGCGTCCTCCCCGGCGTCGGTGAAACCGGGCGCGTCCGGGCTCTCCACGACGACCGGCAGCAGGCCGGTGCCGTTCTTGCCGGTGGACTCGGCCACCAGCTGCTCGGCCCAGTCGCCGAAGCCCTTGATCCCCGAGCCGGTGTCGGCCAGGACGACCTTCTCCGCGCCGCGCGCGTGCGCCGCGCTCAGCGCGGCGGCCAGCACCAGCGCCGGGTTGTCCTCGGTGTCCGCCGCCAGCACGGCCGCCGCGGCGGCGGCCTCGTCCAGCAGCGCGCCGACGTCGGCGCCCGCGAGCCCGGCAGGCACGAGGCCGAACGCGGTCAGCGCGGAGTAGCGGCCGCCCACGTTCGGGTCGGCCTGGAAGATCCGCCGGTACCCGGCCTCGGTCGCGGTCTTCTCCAGCGGCGAGCCGGGATCGGTGACCACGACGATCCGGGATGCCGCGTCGATGCCCTCCTCGGCGAAGGCCGCCGCGAAGACCCGCCGGTGGCTGTCGGTCTCCACAGTGGACCCCGACTTGGAGGACACGACCAGCACGGTGCGCGCTAGGTCGCCCGCGAGCGCGTCGGCGACCTGGCCGGGGTCGGTCGTGTCCAGCACGACCAACGGCGTCCCGGCGGTGTTGGTGATGACCTCGGGGGCCAGCGACGAGCCGCCCATCCCCGCCAGCACCACCCGGTCGACGCCCTCCGCGCGCAGTTCCGCGCGGAGGGCGTCGATCTCGGCGAGCAGTGGGCGGGAGGTCTCGGGCAGCGTCGTCCAGGACAGCCGGATGGCGGCCTCGGACTCCGCCTCCTGCCCCCACAGCGTCGGGTCCTGCCCGGTGAGTTTCGACGCCACCTGGTCGGAGACCAGTTGCCGGACAAGCGGAGCGGCCTCCTCGGTGAGCCGCTGATCGATAATGGTTACTGCGACATCTCCGGGGTGCTCTGCCATGTGCGGCGTCAGCCCTCTCCTAGGTTCCCGAACTCAGCTCTTGGCTTTGTCGAGTTGCCCGCGGACCGTGTCGAGCAGTTCGGTCCACGACTTCTCGAACTTCTCCACGCCTTCGGTCTCAAGCGTGGCGTACACGTCGTCGACATCGATGCCGGCCGAGGAGAGCTGGTCGTAGACCGCCTGCGCGTCGCTCGCCGTGCCCGTCACCGTGTCACCGATGATCTTGCCGTGCTCGGCGACGGCGTGCAGAGTCTTCTCCGGCATTGTGTTAACTGTGTTGGCCACGACGAGTTCGTCCACGTACATCGTGTCCGAGTAGTCCGGGTTCTTCACCCCCGTCGACGCCCACAGCGGACGCTGCGGACGCGCGCCGTCCTCGGCCAGCGCCGCCCAGCGCTCGCTGGCGAACACCTCCTGGTACGCGGCGTACGCCAGCCGCGCGTTGGCCACCGCCGCCTTGCCGCGCAGCGCCTTGGCCTCGTCGGTGCCGATGGCGTCGAGGCGCTTGTCGACCTCGGAGTCCACCCGGGACACGAAGAACGACGCGACCGAGGCGATCGAGGCGAGGTCGTGCCCGTTGGCCTTGGCCTGTTCCAGCCCCGCCAGGTAGGCGTCCATCACCGCGCGGTAGCGCTCGACGGAGAAGATCAGCGTGACGTTGACGCTGACGCCCTCGGCGAGCGTGCGGGTGATCGCGGGCAGGCCCTCCAGCGTGGCCGGGATCTTGACCAGCAGGTTCGGCCGGTCGACGGTCTTCCACAGGTCCAGCGCCTCGGCCGCGGTGGCCTCGGTGTCGGCCGCCAGGCGCGGGTCGACCTCAATGGACACCCGGCCGTCGATCCGGTCGGTGGCCGCGAAGGTGCTGCGGAACAGGTCGCACGCGTCGCGCACGTCGGTGGTGGTCAGCTCGCGGACGGCGGCCTCCAGCGTCGCCCCGCGCGCGGCCAGGGCGCGCACCTGCGCGTCGTAGGCCTCGCCGTTGGACAGCGCCGCCGCGAAGATCGTCGGGTTGGTGGTGACGCCGACCACGTGCTTGTCGCGGATCAGTTCCGCGAGGTTGCCCGAGGTCAGGCGCTCACGGGACAGGTCGTCGAGCCAGATCGATACTCCGGCGTCGGACAGGGCCTTGAGGATGTCGCTCACTGCTGGCCTCCAGTCGCGGTGATGGAGCGGCGGGCCGCCGCAACGACGACCTCGGTGGTGATGCCGAACTCGCGGAACAGGGTCTGGTAGTCGGCGGACGCGCCGAAGTGCTCGATCGAGACGATCTCGCCAGCGTCGCCAGCGAAGCGGTGCCACGGCTGGGCGATGCCCGCCTCCACGATCACGCGCGCCTTCACCGACGGCGGGATGACCGAGTCGCGGTAAGCCTGGTCCTGCGCGTCGAACCACTCGACCGACGGCATCGACACCACGCGCGTCGGGATGCCCTCGGCCTCCAGGACCTCGCGCGCCTCGACCGCGATCTGCAGCTCCGAGCCGGTGCCGACGAGCACCAGCCGGGGCTCGCCGCCGGTGGCGTCGGCCAGCACGTAGCCGCCCTTGGCCACGTTCTCGGCCGCGAGTTCCTTGGTGCCCGCGAGCACCGGGAGGTTCTGCCGGGTCAGCGCCAGGGCGACCGGCTTGTCGTGCTGCGACAGCGTCGCCTTCCACGCCGCGGCGGTCTCGTTGGCGTCGCCGGGGCGCACCACGACCAGGCCCGGGATCGCCCGCAGCGAGGCCAGGTGCTCGATCGGCTGGTGCGTCGGGCCGTCCTCGCCGAGGCCGATGGAGTCGTGCGTCCACACGTAGATGACCGGCAGGCCGCTCAGCGCCGCCAGCCGCACCGCCGGGCGCATGTAGTCGCTGAACACCAGGAACGTGCCGCCGTAGGGCCGGGTCGGGCCGTGCAGCACGATGCCGTTGAGGATCGAGCCCATGGCGTGCTCGCGGACGCCGAAGTGCAGCGTGCGGCCGTACGGGGTGGCGTTCCAGTGCTTGGTCGCCGCGGACGGCGGGCCGAACGAGTCCGCGCCCTTGATCGTGGTGTTGTTGCTCTCCGCCAAGTCGGCCGAGCCGCCCCACAGCTCCGGCAGCAGCCCGCCGATCGCGTTGAGGACCTCGCCGGAGGCCTTGCGGGTCGCCAGGCCCTTGGGGTCGGGGTCCCAGCTCGGCAGCGCCTCGGCGAAGCCGTCGGGCAGCTGGTAGGCCTGCGCCCGGTCCAGCAGCGCCTTGCGCTCGGGGTTGTTGCGCGCCCAGGTCTCGAACGCCTGCTCCCACTCGGCGCGGGCGGCCTTGCCGCGCTCGCCGACCTTGCGGGCGTGCGCGAGCACGTCGGCGTCGACCTCGAAGGTCTTCTCCGGGTCGAAGCCCAGGATCTTCTTGACCGCGGCGACCTCGTCCTCGCCCAGCGCGGCGCCGTGCGCCTTGCCGGTGTTCATCAGGTTCGGCGCCGGGAAGCCGATGACCGTGCGCAGCAGGATGAACGACGGGCGGGTCGTCTCCGCCTTCGCCGCCGCCAGCGCGTCGAGGATGCCGGTGACGTTCTCGCCGCCCTCGACCACCTGGACGTGCCAGCCGTAGGACTCGTACCGCTTCGCGGTGTCCTCCGACAGCGCGATCGTGGTGTCGTCCTCGATGGAGATCCGGTTGTCGTCGTAGACGACGGTCAGGTTGCCCAGCTCTTGGCGGCCCGCGAGCGAGGACGCCTCGGAGGTGACGCCTTCCTCGATGTCGCCGTCGGATGCGATGACGAACACATGGTGATCGAACACACTCTCCCCGGGCGCGGCGTCCGGGTCGAACAGCCCGCGCTCGCGGCGCGCGGCCATCGCCATGCCCACGGCAGAGGCCAGGCCCTGGCCGAGCGGGCCGGTGGTGATCTCCACGCCCTTGGTGTGATTGACCTCCGGGTGGCCCGGGGTCTTCGAGCCCCACGTGCGCAGCGCCTGGATGTCCTCGATCTCCAAGCCGTAGCCGGAGAAGAACAGTTGGAGGTACTGGGTGAGGCTGGAGTGCCCGGCCGAGAGCACGAACCGGTCGCGGCCGATCCAGTGCGGGTCGCTCGGGTCGTGCCGCATGACCCGCTGGTAGAGCGTGTAGGCCAGCGGCGCGAGGCTCATCGCGGTGCCCGGGTGGCCGTTGCCCACCTTCTGCACGGCGTCCGCGGCGAGAACCCGGAGCGTGTCGACCGCGCGCTTGTCGAGGTCCGTCCAGTCCTCGGGCAGCGACGCGCGGGTGAGTTCGGACAGGTCTGCTGGCACTTCACTACTGACGGACACGGACTTGAGCTCCCACTTCCACATCTGGCGGTTCGTGGCGCACAGTCTTCCTTATCGGGGTCTAGATCGATCCCGCAGGCGGTGACCTGGCCCGATCCGCATGTCATCCCTGGTCCACTGGTCAGCGTAGTCCGCCCGGGTCGGCGGTGTGATCTCCGACCGACACGGGGTGGCACCCGCCACCCGATACGGGTACCCCGATACGGCGCGGTTAACATTTGACACTGCGTCGCGGCCCCTGTCGTCGGCGCGGAATCGACCGCAGTGACCGGGGTCTCACCAGGTCACGGCTGACCTGAGGAGCGAGATGTCGTCGGTGATCCCAGTGCCCGCCGACACCGTTCCCACGGCGCCGCCGCCGAGCCGGATGGACGTCGTGAAGGCGTACATCGCGCTCACCAAGCCGAGAATCATCGAACTGCTGCTCGTCACCACCGTCCCGGCGATGATGCTCGCCGCGCGCGGCATCCCCTCGCCGTGGCTGGTGCTCACCACGCTGCTCGGCGGCACGATGGCCGCGGGCAGCGCCAACGCGCTCAACTGCGTTGTCGACGCCGACATCGACGCGGTGATGAAGCGCACCAGCAACCGCCCGCTGGCCCGGCACGCGGTGCCCACCCGGGGCGCCCTGGTGTTCGGCGTGATCCTGGGTGTCCTGTCGTTCGCGTGGCTGTGGGCCACCACGAATTTCCTCGCCGCCGCGATGGCCGTCGGCGCGATCCTGTTCTACGTCCTCGTCTACACGATGATCCTCAAGCGACGGACGGCGCAGAACATCGTCTGGGGCGGCGCGGCTGGCTGTATGCCGGTCGTCATCGGCTGGTCGGCGGTGACCGGCGACGTGGCCTGGCCCGCGCTGGTCATGTTCGGCGTGATCTTCTTCTGGACCCCGCCGCACTTCTGGGCGCTGGCCATGAAGTTCCGCGACGACTACGCCGCGGCGGGCGTGCCCATGCTCCCGGTCGTGGCGACGCCGCGGCATGTGGCCAAGCAGATCGTCATCTACTCCTGGGTCATGGTCGCCTGGACCCTCCTGCTGGTTCCCGCGACCGGCTGGGTCTACGCCTTGTTCGCCCTCTTGGCTGGCGCCTGGTTCCTGATCTTCGCGCACCGTCTCAACCGCTCGGTCCGCCGCGGCGAGCCGAACAACCCGATGACGCTGTTCCACCTGTCGAACAGCTACCTCACCCTGGTCTTCGTGGCTCTCGCGGTGGACTCGGCGCTGTCCCTTCCGGTCACTGGCTGGCCGTTCTAGAGCGGTTGCGGCGTTTCAGCCGAAACGGCCGTTGACGTAGTCGGCGGTCCGGGGGTCGGCGGGGTTGCCGAAGATCGTGTCGGTGGGGCCTGCCTCCACGATGTGGCCCGGCTCGCCGGACTCGGCGAGGAAGAACGCGCAGTGCTGGGAGACCCGCGCGGCCTGCTGCATGTTGTGGGTGACGATGACGATCGTCACCTCGGTGCGCAGATCGGCGATGGTCTCCTCGATCCGCCTGGTCGAGGTGGGGTCCAGCGCCGAGCACGGTTCGTCCATCAGCAGCACATCCGGGCGCACGGCAAGAGACCGCGCGATGCAGAGCCGCTGCTGCTGACCGCCGGAAAGGGCGCCGCCCCGGCTCTTGAGGCGGTCTTTGACCTCCTTCCACAGACCCGCTTTGCTCAGGCACTCCTCCACGAAGTCCTCGCGGTCGGCCCGGGAAACCTTGGCCCCGGTCAGTTTCAGCCCGGCGAGCACGTTGTCGGCGATGGACATCGCGGGAAACGGGTTGGGCTTCTGGAAGACCATGCCGATCCGCCGCCGGGTGGCGGTGATCTTCTCGGCGGGGCCGTAGATGTCGACTCCGTCGAGCAGCACCTCGCCCGCCAGCGAAGCGCTCGGCACCAACTCGTGCATTCGGTTCAGCGTGCGCAGAAAAGTGGACTTTCCACAGCCGGACGGGCCGATGAGGGCGGTCACGGTGCCCTGGCGCATCGACAGCGACACCCGGTCCAGGACCTTGTGCGCGGCGAACCAGGCGGAGACGCGCACGGCTTCGAGGGTCGCGCCCGCCGCGTCGCGGTTCTCGCGCGCGGGCTCCCCGGCGAGGTCGATGGTGTCGGCCGGATGGGCGTCGAGCAGGGTCGCGTCGCCGCGCTTTCCGTTGGCGCCCGCGGAATCGGTGTTGATGATCACGTCGCGCGACCCTAATCGGCGTGGGCTACCGGGGTGTGAATCTCCGGTTCACCCCACATGGCCGCACCCGCCTTCACCAGGCCAGGAGGGCAGTTGGTGGCTAGTTCACCGGCGCTGCGTGTGGCCCGTGCCCAACCTTCGCCACGGTGTTGTGGAGCCGTCCCATAACCGCTGGGCACAGTGGAAAGCGGCCCGATCAGGGCCAGGAGAATGTTGACGGACAAGGGAGAACACGCAATGCGTTCCACCTTCCGGAAGGGTGCGGCCGCCATTATCGGCGCCGCCGCCCTCTCCACGATCCTCGCGGCGACCGCGTTCGCCGACCCCAGCTTCGTCCCGGACGCGAACGACGCGGTCGGCACCGGCTCGGACACCACCCAGTTCGTGCTGAACGACCTGGCGAACGCCTACAACCCGACCATCCCGTCGACCGGGACCCGGGTCGCCTCCTGGGACGCCACCGGTTCCGCGACGATCGTCCCGCGCGCGGGCGCCCCGGCGATCAACCGGCCGAACGGGTCTTCCGCGGGCATCACCGAACTCAAGCGCGTCGGCACCGCCACCAACTTCGCCCGCTCCTCCCGGGGCAGGCAGTCCACCGACGGCGCCGTGCTGTTCCTCCCGTTCGCCACGGACGGGCTCCGGTACGCCACCAACGACCCCACCAGCAACGCGCCGGTCGACCTGACCGCCGCCGAGCTCAAGAAGATCTACGAGTGCAACGCCGACGGCAACGCCACCACGCCGGACCGGTGGGTCGACCTCCGCCCCGGCCTGTCCACCGCCACCATTCTGCCGGTGCTGCCGCAGGCGGGCTCGGGCACCCGGGCGTTCTTCCTCAGCTCCATCAGCGTGACCACGGTCGGCTCGTGCGTCGACCAGACCGTGCAGGAGCACGACCCGGCCGCGATCGCGGGCAACGTCAACAAGATCGGCCCGTTCTCGGTCGGCCGCTTCAACGAGCTGCCCTCCCCGAAGACCATCAAGCTGAACACCGGCGGCTTCGACGTGTCCCGCAAGCTCTACAACGTCGTCCGGGACATCAACGGCGGCGGCGTGCTCAACGGCGGCGTCGAGACCTCGCTGCAGCCGTTCTTCGGCAACGGCGTCAACACCGGCGGCTGGATCTGCTCGGCCGCGGCCACCACCACCATCGCCAACGCGGGCTTCACCCAGATCCCCACGAACTGCGGCAAGGCCGAGTGATCCTCGCCTGACTCCGCGCCGACCGCCGGGGCCAGGGGCGACTCGCCCCCTGGCCCCGGTTTTCGTCGTGCCGGTAATTAGGCGGGCGGGGTGAGCGTGGTCTTGAGGTAGCCGTAGACGAAGCCCTCCGAGAACAGCCCGTCGAAGCCCAAGCTGTCGTTGATCGCCCGCGCGCCCGCCGCGGTCAGCACCAGCGGGCGGCCCGCGGAAGTGTTGACCCCGAAGGTGAACAGGTCGATCCGGCCGTTGAGGTTCTCCTGGGCGACCACGACACCGCGCGTCTGGTCGACCACCAGGTGCCAGAACACCTCCAAGCCGTCGTCGGTGAACAGGATGAGCGCGCCGCGGTGCTCGATGGTGCCGTCAGTGGGATCGCCGACGACGTCGAAGGTCTGGGTGATCTGACCGTCGACGGTCTGCGTTCTGCCTGCCAGCGCTTCGGAGTGGATGCCGAAGAAGGCGAACGCCTCGATGGTCGACGGGTCGACCACGATCGTGCTCGTGCCCACGACCGGGGAGGCGCCCGAGGTGGCCGCGGCCGGGACAGTGGCGGTCTCGGCCGTCGCCGTGGCGCTCATGCCGAGCAGCAGGCCCGCGGCCACCGCGCTTGCCGCGATGGCGGAAACCAGACGAGTGCGCATTTTTCCTCCTCTTGGGGCGCTGGGTGCGCCGAGACGGATGGTGGCCGCGCGCGGGGTCCGGGCAAAGGGCCGATCTGGACGGTTCGTGAAGTGGCCAGGTCGCCATAGCTGCCGGTTAACTTGCCGTGCCCGCGAAAAACCCCACGCTCCACAGTGGACCGAGGGGCGTGGGGTTCTCCGTTTCTCAGAGCAGGTTGGGCAGCAGCCGCATCGTCGTGTCGTAGACGTTCCAGAGCACCGCGGCGCACACCGGGCCGCCCATGAGCAGGCCCTGCGCCCGGCCGAACCGGTGGCGCGCCCACACCGTGGCGCCGAGGGCGAGTCCGAGCGCGGGCAGCCACACCGCGAGGGCCAGCACCGCCGAGCCGTCCGAGCGCATCGCCTTCTCCTGCGGCGGAACGATTTGCGGCCTGCGCACCGGGGCGGGCTGGGCGGCTCCCTCGACCAGGGTGGCGTCGACGTACACGGTCGACTCCGGCATGAACAGCGGGCCGTCCGCGGTCACCAGGGTCAGCCGCGCCCCGCTGTCCGCGGGCGGCGCGGGCACCGGGTCGCCGTCGCGGCGCACGCCGTCGACCAGGTAGGCGAACTCGCCCTGGCCCGTCACGACGCGGATCTCGTTGCCCGGCTTGAGTTCGGTCAGCTCGCCGAACGGCCCGCCGTAGGCGGCGCGGCGCCCGTAGAGCAGGGACACGCCGAACTGGCCGGGCAGCGCCGTGTCGCGGCGGTGTCCGACGCCCGCGGTGAGGTCCCCGGAAGCCGTGCCCTCGACCACCACCTGGCGCAGCGCCAGCGCGGGGATGTCGAGCACCGCGACCGGGGTGCCGGGCGGGATGATCGGCATCGCCCCGTCCGCGCTGAACGGCGCGGCGGTGCCGCCAGCCAGCGCCTCCCGGATCTCGTCGTAGAGCAGCTCCTGCTCGTGGTTGGCCTGCAACGGGGTGAGCACCACCGCGAAGCCGACTAGGCCGAGCATCAGCAACGCGATCATGCTCAGGGCGGTGACGGCGATCGGCCACGGCCGCCGGGGCTCCCGCTCGGGCTCTCGCGCGGGAACCACCGGCTCGGCGGGCAGCTCGGTCATCGGACTGGCGACGGCGGTCATCTGTCCACTCCGGACTCAAGGCGGGCGCTCATCGGCGACGGGCGGGCATTCGCGCCCAGACGCCGACGAAGAACCGGTTCACCGGGTTGCCCGGCCGCGATCCCAGGACGCCAAGCGGAACCGCGACGGCCGTCAGCAGCCCCAGCGCGAGCGCGACCGGCAGGCCCCACTTGAGCAGCCCGCTGCGGTCGGCGTGGGTGTCGACCACGGCCCGGGGGTTCGCGGTGTCCGAGGCCGCTGGGCCGCCAGCGGGCGGGGCGCCCGCCGCGGGCACGCCGCTCGCGTCGGGCGCCCCGCCCGCCGCTCCGCCGCCCGTCGCCGACGAGCCGCCAGTGCCGCCCGCGCCACCCGGGCCGCCCGCCGCGGTCCCGATCTGGCTCGGATCGGTGAACGGCGGCGGCGGGACCTCGCCCTTCTGCGCCCGCACCGCCGCGGCCACCGTGCGGGCCTGCTCGCGCAGTTCCGACGGCAGGGGAAGGTATCCCTGCGGCAGGTTGCCCAGGTTCGGGCCGACCGTCTGCCCGGCGTCCGCGCCGAACTCGATGACGCGGGCGTAGCGGTCGCCGACGTCGGCGGGCAGGCCGGTGGTGGGCGCTGCGGCGTAGCTGACCATCGTGCCCGGATAGCCTGCCGCGTCGAGCTTCGCGTAGTCGATCGCCACGGTGCCGGACTTGTCGTCCAGCGTCCCGGACCGCACCGCGGCGAGCATGGCCTGCTCGGTCGGGCCGGTGAAGGTGGGGGCGCCCGCGGCGTCCTTGCGGCCGGTGGAGAGTTCGGCCACCGGCAGGCGGTAGCGCACCGCGGTGGCGTGGTCGGTGATGCCGATGACCGACCGCCCGCCCAGGTTCTGCGGCGGCGGGCGCTTCCAGCCGCCGAAGTTGACGTCCCACTCGGTGGTTTGCAGGGTCTGCCCGGTCAGCAGCAGCGAGCCGATGTCGCGCAGCTTGCTGGAGCGCTGGGCGAGCAGCTCGTGCAGCTGCGCCGGGTGCCGGGCGCAGTAGTAGTCGTTGACCAGCTTGCCGGGGTCCGCGGGGTCGGGCTTCTGGCACCACCCGTCCTTGGCGGGCCGGGCGTCCCGGTTGCCGACGAAGTTGTCCCGGTAGTCGAACTGGTCGCTGGGGGTCTGCCAGTCGAGGAACGCCGGGTTGATCTTGGTGCCCCAGGGGTCGGGCCGCCCGCGCAGGAACGCCGCCGCGTCCGGGTCGGCCAGCAGCCACCTGGTCACCGCGTGCGGGATGTCGCCGTCGCCGGTGACCAGGATGGGCGTGGCCATCGTGCTGTTGTACAGCAGGTTCTTCAGCTCGGGGTTGAGCTCGCCGAACTCGGGGTCGCCGAAGAGGGTTTCCGGGTGGCCGGGCAGGAACCGGGTGGTCGGGTCGACGCCGGAGGCGTCCGGCTCGCCGCCCCATCTGCCGCGATAGCTCTGGGTGATGAGCTTGGCGACCAGCCGCGCGTTGAGCCGCAGCCGGGTGATCTGCCGCTGGTCGTCCGGGCGGTCGATCATGAAACTGAACACGAACGCGCCGATCGCCAGCGGCGCGTGCGCGGTCGGCCTGCCCGCCTCGTCGAGGGACACCGGCCTGCTGCCGACCACGAAGTTCTGCAGGGTCTGGTTGTACTGCCTGCGCGCCTCGCCCTCGCTGACCGGCGTGTAGCTGGTGGCCACCGGCGAAGCGGCGGTGCACAGCGCGGGAATCCAGCTGTAGACCGCTTCCGCGGCGATCTCGCTGCCCGCCATCGCGAGCCTGCCCGCCGCGTCGAGCGGGCAGAACCCCTCGGCGGGCAGGAACGACAGCGGGAACACCGCGCGGTGCTGCCAGTTGAATCCGGACAGGGCGAACGAGTAGCTGTTGATCAGCGTGTAGTCGGCGGAGGCCGGGTCGGGGCACCCCGCGGGCACCTCCGGGGAGGTGCACGGCATCGCCCGGACCGGGACCACGACCAGCGAGCAGACGGTCGGCGCGGCGCCGGGGGACGGGCTGCGGCCGCAGCCGAGCGAGTTGGGCATCTCGTCGCCGGTGCGCACCTCGAAGTCGATCGCGCCGCGGCCGTCGGCCCCGGTGAACGCCAGCCGCGACTGCCTGCCGAAGGTGTACCAGTCGGCCGGGTGGTCGGTGACCCCGTCGCAGTCGGCGTAGTCCGGCGGCGTGCAGTCGTCAAGCCAGTGCGTGCCGCCCCGCACGTCGGTGAACGGGATCGTCATGTAGTCGTAGACACCCGGGGTGCTCGCCTCCACCGGGTCGAACTCCGGGGCGTACCGCTCGCCGCCGAAGTCGTACCAGACGCAGTCCTCACGGGCGGGATCGGCGCCCCGGCACTGCATCACCGCGACCGGGAACCGCTCGCCGCTGGGCTGCAAAGCGTTGAACGGCAAGCCTTCGGCGTTGTTGGTCGGCAGGAAGCCGGACCACTCAACGCGCACGGTCTCCCGCCGCATGGTGTCGGTCTTGCTGACCGTGACCCGGCCGCGGTCGCCGTTCTCGAAGGTGAGGTCCTTGCTCACGCCAGCGGACTGCGCGACGGCCTGTGAGCCCTGCACGCTGACCGAGCCGAGCGCGGACGCCAGGACCAGCACGGCCACGACCAACAGGCGCGCCCATCGGTGCGGCCGGAAGCGGTGGTGGTTCATCGGTTTCCGTTCGTCGTTCGTGGTTCTCCGCGGCTGCGGCGCTCTGGTCCGGGATGGGGGAGTGGCTGGGGAGGCCACTGCGGAGGTCGCTGGGGAGATCACTGCCGTCGCCTGATTCGGCGGGCGACGAGCGCGGGCAGGATCAGCACCAGCAGCAGCTCGACCGCGACCAGGCCGCCGAACAGCGACGTGGTCGAGTCGTCCCGGAACGCCGCCAGCTCGGTCGCCGAGCCGTAGGCCGCGCCTTGTCCGCCGGTGTTGTCGGCGTTTCCGCCCAGGGGCAGCCCGGTTTCCGGGTCGACGGCGCCCTGCGCGGCCGCCGCTTCCGGCCCACCGGCGCCCGCGCCGCCCCCGGAGTCGGCGCCACCGCCGCCGCCGGTTCCGCCGCCGCCACCGCCGGCGCCGCCGCCACCGCCGCCGGTCCCGCCGCCGCCCGCGCCCGGGATGCCGCCCTCGGTCCGGCACGGGCCCTGGGCCTTGCGGTCGCAGTCCGGCGGCACCGGGGCCTTCTCCGCGAGCACGTTGCGGTTCGGGTTCGCCGGGTCGAACGTGGGGTTGTTGCACTTGCTGGGGTCCAGCAGCCGCTCCTCGTGCCCGGGAATCCGGCGGACCTGGTCGAAGCCAGCCTGCACCAGGTTCAGCGGCAGCGGCGAGTAGCCCAGCGCGCCCGCCTTCTGCTGGCCCTCGCACAGGAAGTAGAACGCGAACGCGGACAGCGTGCGGCCCCGCTCGCGGGTCATCGGCAACTCGGGTGTGGCGTTCGGGTCGTCCTGGGCGGGGACGACCATGTACGAGTAGGACGACAGTGGGTAGGACCGCGGGTCGTTGTGCGCGTAGACGCCGTCGAGGATCTGGGTCAGATAGACCTTGGGATCGCGGTCGGCGGTCTGGATTCTGGCCTGGGTGAGCGCGACGGCCACGTTGTAGTCGGTCGGCAGGGTGTAGTAGCCCGCCTCGTTGAGGATCTTCGCCACCGGCCAGTCGCGCTTGTTCTTGGCGTAGGAGTACTCGACGTAGCCGATGGCGCCGTCGCCGTAGTTCGCCGAGACGTACCCGGCGACCGCGTCGCTGCCGTTCTGCGCGATGAACTTGTTGCCAGGGTTGGGAAAGTACGAGGTCAAGCCCGGGCGGCCGAGGAACGGCCGCCAGATGTCCGGATAGCGCTTGTCCAGGAACGTGGTGAACTGGGCGGTGGTGCCCGAGCCGTCCGAGCGGACCACGGGGATGATCTTCTTGCTGGGCAGGGCCGCGCCGTTGTTGTCCGCGGTGATCGCCGGGTCGTTCCAGTTGGTGATCTGGCCGGTGAAGATCTTCGCCACGGTCTCGGTGCCCAGGCGCAGACCGCGCACCGGCTGGCCGCCGACGCGGACGTGGTACATGAACGCGGTGCCGCCCGCCACGATCGGCATGTAGCCGAACGCCCGGCCGCCCGAGTCATCGATGACGCCTCGGTCGTCCGCGCCCTGCTGGAACGGGATCTCCGAGACGCCGAACACGGTCTGGCGCTGGGCATACATGGTCCGGCCCCGGGTGGACCCGACCGCCTCGTAGTTGACCCGGATGCCGTTGGCGGCCACATCCCCGATCCAGGTGCCGATCGCGTTGGCGCTCCAGGTGGAGCCCGAGCCGTTGATGGGCTCGTAGCCCTGCGCGCTCGCCTGGCCAGCGCCCGGCCCGGCCAGGCTCGCCGTGGCCACGACCGCGGCCGCCGAGAGCAGGGCGCCCGCCCGCTTGAGCCGATGAGACAGGTGCATTGCGGCATCCCACTTTCGCGAACGACGAATCGGTGACATCAGCGGCCGTCCTTGCGGCGGGCGACCAGCCGGGCGGTGACGAACAGGGCCAAGACCAGGACCAGGAGCACGGTGGCCGCGCCGAACGCGCGGGCGGCCATGGCTTCGTCGGGGAGCTTGAACACCTGGTAGACGAACAGCGGCAGCGAGGTCTGCCAGTCGGCGAACGGGTTCGCGTTGAAGAACTGGCTGTATCCCGCGGTCAGCAGCACCGGCGAGGTCTCGCCAGCCCCTCTGGCCACCCCGAGGATCAGCGCGGTGGCGAGCCCTGGCCGGGCGGTGGGCAGCACGACCCGCCAGATCGTCTGCCACTGCGACGCCCCGAGCGCGAGACTCGCCTCGCGCAACCCGTTGGGCACCAGGCGCAGCACCACGTCCGCGGACCGGGTGATGATCGGCATCATCATCACGCTCAGCGCCAGGGCCGCGGCGAGCCCGCTGCGCGGCAGGCCCACGACCTGGATGGCCGCGACGTAGATGAACAGACCGGCCACAATGGACGGCAGGCCGGTCATCGCCTCGATGAGGGTGCGCACGACCCGCGCCAGCCTGCCGCCGACCTCGGTCATGAACACCGCGCAGGCCACCGACAGCGGCAGCGTGATGGCCACGGCGATGGCCAACTGGTTCAGCGTGCCGACGAGCGCGTGCAGGATGCCGCCCTGGCTCAGATCCGTCGGATCGGAGTAGATGAAGTCCTCGGTGTAGAAGTTCAGGTACTGCATGGCGGCCAGGCCCCGCACGACGGTGTAGCCGATGACGAACACGAGCGCGCCGCCCACGACCGCCGCGCCGGTCCGCATCACCACCGCCGCGAGCCGGTCGGACACTTCCACGAGACCGTGGCGCTGGAGCGTGACCAGCACGTAGATCAGCAGAAACGCCGCGTACCAGCAGACCGCGAAGCCGAGCAGGCCCGCGGTGGGCAGCAGGCGCTGGTAGACCAGCCAGACCAGGCAGAAACCGGCGATGGCCGAGCCGACCAGGGACGCGCGCTCCTCGATCGGCCTGCCGCGCAGGCCGCGCCGCCGCTCC
Organism: Actinokineospora sp. NPDC051303; assembly: GCF_055586285.1. NCBI lineage: Bacteria > Bacillati > Actinomycetota > Actinomycetes > Pseudonocardiales > Pseudonocardiaceae > Actinokineospora > Actinokineospora sp. NPDC051303. The sequence continues at coordinate 40,847 of NZ_JBVJIN010000021.1, read as the reverse complement.
GGCTCGGTGTCGACGGCGGACAGCCCGTCCTCGTCGGAGGGTTCGCGCGGCTCGGCGAGCGCGACCGTCTGTCCTAAGTCGACAGTGTCGTCGTCGCGCCGCTGCCGGTCGGCACGGGTGGGTGAGGTCATCGGTGGTGGGCTCCTAGATGTCCGTGGCGGAACCGCTGCGACTGCGGGACACCACGATCGCCGCGAGCGTGTTCACCAGCAGGGTGAACGCGAACAGCACGAGTCCGGCCGCGAGCAGCGCGGACAGTTGCAGGGCAGACGACTCGCCGAACCGGATGGCGATCAGCGAGGACACGGTGATCTCGCCGTTTTCCAGGATGCGGAAGTCGAGGTCGAACGCGGGCGAGATGATCATGGCGACCGCGATCGTCTCGCCGAGGGCCCGGCCGAGGCCGAGCATGGTGCCGCCGATGACGCCGCCGCGGCCGAACGGCAGGACGACCGAGCGGATCATGCCCCAGTGGGTCGACCCCAGCGCCAGCGCGGCCTCGCGTTCGCCCGGCGGGGCCTGCGCGAACACCTCGCGCATGATCGACGCCGCGATCGGCAGCACCATCATGGCCACCACGATCCCGGCGATGAACGCCGAGGAGGTGTAGCGCGACTGCGCCCACGCTGCCGCGTTCGGATCGGTGTCCACGCGCAGGAACGGGATGAAGCCGCCGAACGCCTGGTGCAGCCACCGGCTCAGGTAGATGACCGGCTCCTGCAGGAAGTAGAAGCCCCACAGGCCGTAGACCACGCTGGGCACCGCCGCCATCAGGTCGAGAAGGCTCACCAGGGTCGGTTTGAACCGGGGCGGGGCGTACTCGGAAATATAGAGAGCCGAGGTCAATGCCAGCGGAAAAGCGACAGCGATCGCGATCAGCGCGACCACGATCGTGCCAGGAAGGATCGCCGCGACGCCGAGGACGTTGCTCTCGGGATTCCACTGGAGTTCGGTGAAGAACTTCCAGCCGAAGGTGTCGAAGGCGATGCCGGACTCGATTGCCAGAAAGGCCCCGATGCCCGCGGTGACGGCCAGCACGAGCAGGCCCGCGCCGCGTGCCAGCCAGCGGAAAACCCGGTCGTCCCCGGTGATCCGGACGCGCAGCCTGCGCGGCCGGTCGAGGTCGGGATCCGTGGCCGCCGGCGCACGCACGTCGGTGCCGCTCACTCGCGTCATCTCCTTGCCGATTCGTTTCTTGTGCGATCAAGACAAACAGCACCGAGTGAAAGCCGGACAGTGCGAAGGTGAACTGGCGGTCAACCAGCCGCTGCTCCCACACGTCGCCACCGGCGCTCACCCTGGCCGCGCGGCCCGGCCGCGCCGATTGGGATGGAAAACGGCCACCACCTGAGTCACCTCCGCGTCTTGGGCGCCCGCTTTGAACCGGGCGGCGGCGTGCGTCGCGTCGATGCGCCTGGCGAAACCCTGCGCGGATCGAACAAGGTCCCCGGTGTCGACGCGCAGCCGCCACCACCACAGTCCGTTGTCCGCGTGGTGCACCTCGACCCACGCCGTGTGGGCGACCAGCCGGACCCGCTCGATCTCGGTCAGCGCGGCGTCCCGGCTGGCGTGATCGCCGATTCCCACTCCGAGCACGCGGTTGTTGCCGCCGAGCAGCCGCCATCGCACGCCTGACCCCTCGACTCGATAGCACTGGAAGCGTGCCACTGCGGTCCCCCGGATAGTTCGTGACCGAGCCACCAGTCGTACTGCGTACGGAGCAACCGGATAGGCCGGTTGCCAGCGAGTTGTTGACAGGTGGATCGGTGTGTCAACAACCTGCATCGGTTGCGCGGGGGAAAAAGTTTCGGCTTTCAGTCGAGTTCTTTCCACTTTTCCGGCGGCGCCGACGCGCGCGCCGGATCGAGGCGAATCGACCGCCCGACTCATGGTTACCGCAATTCGCCCGGCACGTCCGGGACATGTCTCTATTTCGCCAGTCCGGTGTTGTCGCCAATACGGACAGCCGAGATGTCACTCTATGTCGGGCTGGTGTTCGCCAGGTAGTCGCCTGTTTGACGACCCGCTATGGCCCATGGTCGTGAGGTTAGGCTGTCCTTAATCTCGAATACCCCTATTGCCGTCGGGAGACGTATTGCGCAATTCAGGGTTCGCCGCGAACCGGTAGCCGACTCTCGTTGTCGGCTTATCGCAGGGACCCGACCGCGCTGAGCAGTCGCTCCACGGTCGGGTCGTCCAGGGATTCCTTGATGCACTGCCAGAGTTCGAGATTCGCCGTGGCCCAGCGCGAATAGTTCGCGGCGGCTTCGGGGGAGTAGAAGTAGAAGCCCTCGTCATGCGCGTCCCGCTGTTCGCCGACGATCTTGTCGGCCAGTTCGCGGAGGGTCACACCGTTTTCGGCCAGGTACCGGTGGGCCAGCACGACCGGGGTGACCGGCAGCGCCTTGAAGAGGGTGTCCGCGTCGCTGAGGGCCTGGGCCTCCAGGGAGATGTCGCGGTGGCGGGTGCGCATCTCGGCCTCGTCGACCAGGGCGTCGATCCAGTCGGTCACGTCCGGGCGCACGCGGGCGTCGGTGAGGATGGCGCGCCGCAAACCGCTGCCCGCCGCCGCGGTGGAGTTGCGGCGCACCAGGTAGTTGACGTCGTGGACCAGGGCGGCGGTCTCGACCACGGACACGTCCGAGCCGTTGCCGCGGGCGAACTCGGTCGCCTTGTCGCGGACGAAGCTCACGTGGTGCCACCCGTGGAAGGGCAGCTTCGCGGCGTAGCGCTCGCACAGGGCGCGCACCCGCTGTTCTACCTGCTTGACGGCGGTGGGGTGCACCGCGCCGATGGTGGATGTGGACATGCCGACCCCTCCCGTTCCCGCGCGTTTGGACAGACGGGTGGGGCGATGGTAGTTCGTTTCAGATGCGCCTGGTCAGCTCTTCGAGCCGGGACTCGACCGGGACGTGGCGGTGGCCGGTGTGGGTGTCGGGGTCGTAGGACAGGCTCCACGGGGTCACGGGGCGGGACTTGACCAGGAAGGTCATGGTGCCGTCGACGGCGCGGGGGATGCGGTGGAACTGCTCGGCCAGCATGATCCCGGAGGCGCCCGCCTGGCAGTCGGCGCGGTGGGTGAGCGTGGCCGAGGAGATCAGGCCGGTGTCGGGGTCGACGGTGGCGTCGAACCGCTCGTGGCGGTAGCCGCCGCACAGGATGACCGTGCAGAAGTGGTAGCGGTGGTTGTGCACGGAGTCGGCGTAGCCGGGGCGCCAGTCCTGCTGCGGTTTGTACTCGTGCAGCCAGAAGGTGAACGGCTCGTCGGGGTTGTCGCGCAGGCACCACGCGAAGTGCGTCGTCGTCTCGCGGGAGCGCTCCACCAGGGCGGCGGCTTTGGCTGGCCCCAGGTCCAGCAGGTGCCTGCGCAGCACCGACCGCAGACCGGGGCCGTCGACCCAGGTTTCCACGCCAGCGTGCGCGGCGGTCCACCGCCTGCGGGAGAGGTCGATCTCGCGCATCCGCTGCGCGAGCTCGGAGAGCGCGGGGACGGACGTGGACACGGACATCAGCTCCCGAGCTGGGCTTTGGCGGAGAACTCCTGCCGGAAGGCGTGGAACTTGCCCTCCAGCTCGCGGAACTGCTCCTCGGACAGGGTGGCGCCGGTCACCTTCGCGAAGTGCGCCAGGAACTCGTCCCGGCTGGTGTCCGGGGTGAGCACGAACCGGCGCGCGTCCCGCGCGGCGCGCAGCCGGGCGAACTCGGCGCGCTGCATGTCGTAGATGAACGAGCCCTCGGAGAACCGCAGCGTGCGCGGGTACAGCGTCGGCGCGCCCGCGACCGCGCTGTAGAGGGTGATCCACACGCTGTCGTCGAACAGCTCCACCCGGTCCAGCGGCGGGTCGCCGATCACCGTGACGTCCACCGAGGTGCACCGGCTGCGGGCCAGGTACAGCCCGACGAGCCCGATCCGGATCTCCTCGTGCAGCGTGGCCTGGATCTTCTCGTAGTCGGCGTCGGCGCCCTGGTGGCGGGCGAGGTACCGGGCGCGCCCGCTGATGGCGGTGCGTTCGCACGGGTCGGCGACCACCGCGCGCACCTCCCATTCGGCGTGCGAGAGCAGCAGTCGCACGGCCGCGTAGCGCCCGGAGAAGCCGCGGAACAGGAACTGCCGGGAGTCGCGCAGGTCGGCCATCATGAGCGCGTTGAACGCCGGGTCCGGGTCGGTGCTCGCCTCGAAGACGTGGGTGGGGAAGAACTCGCGGTTGAGGGACCGGTATTCCGCGGACAGCTCGTGCAGCGCGCGCCTGCTTTCCTCGATGAGCGGGGTCACCATCGCCCGGCGGGTGGCGCTGGTGGTGATCAGCGTCTGACCGAACCCGACCACTGCGGAGACCATGGTCCCGGTGCTCAACGTGGTCAGCAGCGTCTTACCCGTTCCTGCCGCGAGACCGCTCGACACCCAGATCGACGTGCCGGAGACGACGAGCAGGATCAGCAGCAACAGCCCGGTGCGGGTCCAGAACAGCTCCTGGATCGGATGGGTGCGGGGACCCTTGGCGTCCGAAGACACGGCAGGTCACCTCCTCGGCGGTCACCCGAGCAGTCGCTGCGATCGGTGTCCACTCGGGCGCGCGCGGTTAGTTTACCGATCTTCAGCCGTTCGTGATATGCGGAGAACGGGTGAGATCCCCACAGGCGGGTGCGGCGCGGAAATCCACCCCACCTAAGCTCGCTCACCATGCGCAACGTCGGCAAACTCATGATCGCGGTGGCGATGGCGACGAGCCTCGCCGCCTGCGCCAATTCCGAACAGGCCTCCACCGCGACCCCCGGCAGCGGCGGTTCTTCTTCCGCCAGCATCAAGCCCCTGCCGAGCACCACCAGCGGCACCCCGCAACCCCACGGCGGCGGCGACGTCTCCACCGCGGTCGAATGCACCGCCGCCGACTTCAAGATCGACGGCGCGGCCAACGCCAAGCCCAAGATCACCCTCCCCGCCAACTGCTCCCCACCCAAAACAATCCTGAGCGAAGACCTCATCGCGGGCACCGGCCCCGAGGTCAAGGCAGGCGCGACCCTGGTCACCCACTACGTCCTGGTCACCTGGTCCGACAAGGCGGAAAAGGACACCTCCTGGGGCGGCACCCCCTTCCCCCTGGAAAACGTCGGCCAAGCAGGCGTGATCGACGGCTGGAACGAGGGCCTGATCGGAATCAAACAGGGCGGCCGCAGGCTCCTGGTCGTCCCCCCGGACAAGGGCTACGGCCAGGGCGGCAACGGCATAGCCCCCAACGAAACCCTCGTCTTCGTTGTAGACGCCGTCCAGGTCACCTGACCCCAACCACAATTACCCACCCCCAAAGGCCACTTGGGGACGTTCAAGCAATCAAACGTCCCCAAGTGGCCTTCAAACGCGGAAACAAATCCGCCCTCCTGTCAACCGGCACCCAAACCAAACCGGCACCTAACGCTGCCAGGTGCTCGATGGGGTGGAGTGGTTTCTTTGGGGGAGAAGGAAGATCGCTAAGCTGGCTGCGCGTGTGAGGCCGTAGGCTTCCCACCCGTCTTTCACACGGCGATCTTCCTTCGTAGGGGCCCCAAAGAAACCACTCCACCCCATCGAGCCAACCCCCGACCCAGCCACCCACAGAACCCAGCAGCCACCTACGGAATCAGCACAAGCTTCCCCGTCGTACGCCGCCCTTCAAGATCCTCATGCGCCTGCCGCGCAGCCGACAACGAATACCGCCCCCCAACCCACACCTCCAACGCCCCAGAAGCGACAGCCCCAAACAACTCCCCAGCCCGCCACCGCAACTCCTCAACGCCAGCCGTGTAATCCCCCAACTTAGGCCGAGTCAAATAAACCGACCCAGCCGCGTTCAACCGCTGCGGATCCACCGGCTCAACCGCCCCACTCGCAGCCCCGAACAAAACCAACATCCCCCGCCGCCGCAACACCGACAAACTCCCGGCGAACGTGCTTTTCCCCACCCCGTCATACACCGCCGCGACACCCTCCCCCGCAGTGAGCTCACGAGTGCGCTCAACGAAATCCTCCGAGGTGTACTCGATCACCTCATCCGCCCCCGCCGCCCGAGCCAGCCGCTCCTTGTCCGAGGTGGACACCGTCCCGATGACCCGCGCCCCCCGCGCCTTCGCCAACTGCACCAGCAGCAGACCGACCCCACCGGCCGCCGCGTGCACCAGCACCGTCTCACCCTCGGCGACCGGGTACGTGGAAGCGACCAGGTAGTGCGCGGTGAGTCCCTGAATCATCAGTGCCGCGGCGATATCGTCAGGCACATTGGCAGGCACCGGAACCGCCACAGCGGCCTTCACCACGACCTGTTCGGCATAGCTGCCCAACGCGTCCGCCCACGCCACCCGGTCGCCCACCGCGAACCCGGAAACCTCCGGACCCACCGCCTCGACCACGCCCGCCCCTTCCAGGCCCGGCCCGAACGGGAGGGGAAGCGGATACAGCCCGGCTCGGTGATAGGTGTCGATGTAGTTCACCCCGGCGACCGCGACCCGCACCAGCAACTCGCCCGGGCCTGGCGGCCGGATCTCGGTCTCGGTGTACTCCAAGACCTCGGGACCACCCGTCTTCGACACCACCACTGCCTTGGCCACAGCGGCCTCCTCCTACCTGAGCTCGTGCGGACCTCCAAGCATGCAGCAGTGGCGCCGATCACGGTGGACGGGTGAGCCCGGGTTCTAGGTCCTAAGCTCGGCCCGTGGCAGACGAGAACACTCCCCAGCAGGTCCCCGCGCAGGCCATGAAGGCGACGATCGCCTTCGTCAAGGCGCATGGCAAGCCCGCGCGCGCGGTCGTGGAGAACATCGGCCGCACGGGTGCCCGGGTGGTGCTCGTCGGCGACGACGGCGCGCTGGGCGATGTGCTCGTCCCCAACCCGGCGACCGGTGAGGCGCTGGTCGAGAAGATCGACGGCCTTGAGCTGTCCGAGTGGGACCGCGACACGGTCTCCGCCACCAAGATCGGCTCCGGGCACCGCCGCAAGATGGCCGCCCGCACCCGAGGCTGACGTTCACGCGGGGCGGCGTCCACCGCCCCGCGTGCTTTTCCCCGAAGTCAGACCGCGACCGCGCGGGGCACGTCGATCTCCGTCGTGCCGATCGGACGCTCGCGCGTGGCGCACCACAGGCTCGCGGTCGCCACGATGACCCCCATGGCGCCCAGCACGTGCAGGGACACCAGCAGTTCGGGCACGCCGGTCCAGAACTGGACGAAGCCGAGGGCGCCCTGGGCGAGCACCACGGCCACCAGGACCAGGTAGCGCCGCCACAGGCTCGACGTCGCCGGGCCGGTGCGCAGCAGGAAGCCCACGGCGACCAGCATCGCCAGGTACCCGAACATGAACCCGGCGTGCACATGGGCCAGCGTCTCCACCGGCAGGTCCAGCCGGGGGGTCTCCGGATCGCCAGCGTGCGGGCCCGCGCCGGTGACCATCGTGCCCGCGATCAGCAGGCCGCCCAGCACCGCGATCGAGGCCAGCAGCAGGCCGGGCAGCGCGCGCGGGCCGCGGGGGACCGGCGGCTCGTCGCCCTCGGCCACGGCGTGCACCAGCAGCACGGCCAGCCACACCATGATCGTGGACGCCAGGAAGTGCACCGCGACGGTCCACCACAGCAGGTCGAGCCGGACGGTCACCCCGCCCACGATCGCCTGCACGACCACGCCCAGCGGCATCGCCAGGGCCAGCCGCAGGTAGTGCCGCCGGTGCGGCCGGGCAAGGTAGGCCAGCGCGAACGCGGCGATGGCGATGACGCCGACGATGCCGGTCAGCAGCCGGTTGCCGAACTCGATCCACTGGTTCAGCGTGGCGAACTCCGGGTGGTCGACCGGCACGAGGCTGCCGGGCTGGCACTGCGGCCACGTCGAGCAGCCGAGCCCGGAGCCGGTGACCCGGACGACGGACCCGGTGACGGCGATCAGCGCCTGGGTGACGACCACCGCGACCGCCACCGCGCGCTGGGCGCGGATGCTCGGGCTGGGCAGGCGGTCGATGCGGGACTTGAGGGTTTCCAGCGGCACCCGCTGATGCTAAGCGGAGGAAACTGAGAGGTCGGACGCGGTTGTCTTTTAGCGTGCTCTGGCTCTCACCGCGCGTCGATCACGGAAAATGTGGCCATGTTCGCGAAATGCCTCCACGCAGCGATCACAGCGCACTACACTGCGTGTCGGAAGGCGAACTCCCCCATCGCCTTCCCTGGGCTACCGCCGGACGGCTCGCTCCCCCCACGACCCGTCCGGCGGTAGCGTCCTCCCCGCGGCGCGAAATCTATACTCCGGGAGTAGGGGTTTCAACAATAGTGCAATGTCCGGTGCGGGTTCGCGACAGGTGTCGAACGCCACCGGGAGGGGGCGACATGGGCGGCGGGAACACCCTGGCCGAGAAGCTGAACCGCTTGGTGGCCACCGTGCACCCGGCGGGGCGCGGGCCGTTCACCAACGAGGAGATCGCCGCGGCCATTCGCGGCGAGCAGGGGATCGAGGTCTCGCACAGCGCGATCTCGGCGTGGCGCAGAGGCGCGCGCGACAATCCGAGCTTCCGGCACTTGGAGGCCCTGGCGAAGTTCTTCGGCGTCCCTATCGGCTATTTCTCCGACGACGCCGAGTCCGCCCGCATCGATGAGCAGCTCGACCTGGTCGCCGCGTGGCGCGACGCCCAGATCCGGGCCATCGCCATGCGCGCGGGGGAGCTTTCGGAGGCGGGCCGGGCGGCGATCCTGGAGATGACCAACCGCGTGCGCGAGATCGAGCGGTCCGCCGGGAAGCCAGCGGAGCGGCCGTGAGGTCGGCGCTCGACCGCCTGCGCGCGGGCCGCGACCACCGGCGGCTGCGCGCCCGCGTGCGCGCCCTGCTCACCGAGGTCGGCGTTCCCCAGCCGTGGGATCTGGCCGAGTTCTGCGACCGGGTGGCCGCCCACCGCGGCCGTCCCATCCACCTGGTCCCGACGCGGCTGCCGCCGGGCGCGCCGGACGGCGCCTGGCTCGCTGGCCCGACCGTCGACGTGATCGTCTACGACCGCGACTCGCCCGCCCTGCGCGCCGAGCACATCGTCTGCCACGAGCTCGGCCACATGCTCCTCGGCCACCAGGGCGCCCGCCCGGGCCCGGCGCTGACTCCGGACGTGTCGCCGGACCTGCTGCGCCGCATGGGCGTGCTGCACCGCGCCGCCTATGACGACCGGTGCGAGCAGGAAGCCGAGGTCGCCGCGTCGCTGATCTGGAAGCTCGCGGGCCGCGCGCTGCTCGCCCCCCGCCGCGCGCTGGCCCCGGCCGACGCCGCGGTGGTCGACCGGTTCGGCGAGGCCATGGAACGCTTCGGGTGATGTCGCCGGAAGCGCTGCACCTGCTCATCGTCGCGGTCGTCGGGCTGGCCCTGGCCTACAAGTCGGTCGACCTGCTCCGCCGCCCTGGGCCCGCGCTGCTGGCCCTGTGCGTCGCGCTGCTGGCGCTGGTCCTCGCGCTGGTCCTGGGCTACGCGCCGGTGGGCGGCGTGCTCGACCGGGCCGTGGCCGGCTTGGGCTGGATCGCGCAGCACGAGATCGTGTTCGCCGGGTTGTTCGCCGTGCAGGTCTTCCTCGTCTGCTCGACGCACCCGCCGGAGCGGCGGCCCCGGGCGGTCGCCGGACGGGCGGTGGTCGTCACGGCGGGCATGGTCCTGCTGATCGGGGTGTGGACGGTCGCGCAGTCGGTGGAGGCCCCGGACTGGGCTGCGGTGCGGTGGGCGGAGCAGCCGTGGTCGGCGACGGCGAACCTGGTGTTCGTCGCCTGGGTCGCGGTGTCGCTGGTCCTCAACGCCCGCCTGACCGCGCACTGGGCGCGGCTGGCCGACCGCCCGTGGCTGCGCCGAGGCCTGGTCGTGTTCACCGCTGGCGGGTGGCTCTCGGTCGTCTGGGCCGGGCATCGGGTCGTCTACATCGGGGCCGTCCTCATGGGCGCGCGGCCGCCGTGGGACCAGCGGTTCGCGGAGCTGGTGCTGCTCGCGATCGGCCTGTGCACCGGGATGGTCGGCATCACCCTGCCCGCCTGGGCGCCCCGGGTCGTCGCCCTGCGCCAGTGGCTGGCCCACTACCGCTCCTACCGCAGACTCGCCCCGCTCTGGGACGCCCTGCGCCAGGCCACGCCGTCGATCGAGCTGGCCTCGCCCGCCCCGTGGTGGCACATGGAATACCGGCTGTATCGCCGGGTGATCGAGATCTGGGACGGCCGCGCGGCCCTGCGCGGGCACATCGCCCCGGCCGTCCACGCCACCCCGGAAGCCGAGGCCGCCGCCCTGCGCGCCGCCCTGGCCGCCCGGCTCGACGGCCGCCCGCCGACCGCGGCGCCCCCGCCGGAGACCCGCCCGGGAAGCCGAATCCTCGCCGACGAGGTGGCCTGGCTCGAACGCGTCGCCGCGCACTGGTCCGGCTCCACTGGTCCCACTAAATCAGCCCAGCACGCCGTCAGGGGAGATCGAGCCGCCGTGGGCCGGTCACACGAGCTTGGTCGTCCGGGTCGCCAGGAGTCCGGCGCCGAGGCCCCAGACGACTAGGGTGAGCACTGAGGACAGGGCGGGGGCGGAGCCGTCGACCAGGGTCTGGGTGAGGGCGTCGGTGAGGGCCGCGGAAGGCAGCAGCCGCACCACGTCCGCCATCCCGGCGGGCAGCGAGTCCGCCGCGACCACGATGCCGCCCGCGAGCAGCAGCACGAACCACACCACGTTCGCCAGCGCCAGCACCACCTCGGCCTTGAGCGCCCCGCCGAGCAGCACGCCCAGCGCGCCGAAGGCCAAGGCGCCCAACGCGACCAGCAGCACCGTCCACAGCAGACCGACACCGGACGGCGACCAGCCCAGCAGGGCCGCGACCGCGGCGAGCACCAGCAGCTGCACGGTCACCACCGCCAGACAGCCCAGGACCCGGCCCGCCACCAGCAGCCAGCGGGGGAGCGCGGTCGCGGCGAGGCGCTTGAGCACGCCGTAGCGGCGGTCGAAGCCCAGGGCGATGGCCTGCCCGGTGAACGCGGACGACATGACCGCCAGCGCGAAGATCCGCGGCGTCACCGAGTCGACCCGGGGCTCGGGCATGGCGATGATGTCGAGCAGGCTCAGGCCGACCAGCAGCGCCAGCGGGATCAGCAGCGTCAGCAGCACCTGCTCGCCGTTGCGCAAGGTCAGCACGGCCTCGGTGCGCGCGTGCGTGAGCAGCATCCGGGGCGCACTGCCCGCCCCGGGGGCCGGGGTGAAGGTGCCCGGGGCGAACCGCCCGACCTCGGTCGTCACGAGCGCAGCTCCCGTCCGGTCAGTTCCAGGAAAACGTCCTCCAGGCTGCGCCTGCCGACCTGGAGTTCCTCGGCCAGCACGCCCTGCTGCGCGCACCACGCGGTCACCGTGGACACGACCTGCGGGTTGACCGTCCCGGCGACCAGGTACCAGCCCGGGGTCGGCTCGGACACCCGGCAGCCCTCGGGCAGCGCGGCCACCAGCAGGGCCGGGTCGAGCCCGGACTTCGCGCGGAACCGGAGCTGCTGCTCGTGCGGGTTGTCCGCAGTGAGGTCGCTCGGGCTGCCCTCGGCGACGACTCGCCCGTGGTCGATGATGACCACGTGGTCGGCCAGCGCCTCGGCTTCCTCCATCAGGTGCGTGGTCAGCAGCACGCTCACTCCGTCCGCGCGCAGCGCGTGGACCAGCTCCCACACCAGCCGCCGGGCCTGCGGGTCCATGCCCGCGGTCGGCTCGTCGAGGAAGACCAGCTCGGGGCGGCCGACCAGCGCGCAGGCCAGCGACAGCCGCTGCTGCTGGCCGCCGGAGAGCCGCTTGTACGGGGTGCGCGCGCAGCCCGCGAGGCCGAGCACGTCGATGAGCCACGCCGGGTCCAGCGGGTCGGCGGCGCAAGCGGCGACCAGCGTCAGCATCTCGGCGGCCCGGATGCCCGGGTACGCGCCGCCGCCCTGGGGCATCACGCCGATCCGGGGGCGCAGCCGCTCGCCGTCGGTCGCCGGGTCGAGGCCGAGCACCCGGACCTCGCCGGAGTCGCGGCGCAGGAAGCCTTCGCACACCTCGACGGTGGTGGTCTTGCCCGCGCCGTTGGGGCCGAGCAGCGCCAGCACCGCGCCCCGGTCGAGCCGCAGGTCGAGCCCGTTCACGGCCGGGGTCGCCCGGTAGGTCTTGACCAGGCCGGACACCTCGACGGCGGGCGTGTTCACGACTGGGAAGCCTAAGGCGTGCCCGACGTCACGGCGTCGGCGGGAGTCGGCTGCGCGCGCGGCACGTGCCGCCAGCTGGCGGCGACCGCGATGGCGGTGACGATCGCGGCGCCGATGTAGGCGTACGGCAGGACGAACACCCGCCCGTCGAAGGTGGCCCCGGTCGGGGCGAGCGCGACCGCGAGCGTGGCGCTCACGATCATCGCCGCGGTGCGGAACCGGGTGTTTCCCGCCGCCGCGGCCAGCGGCACCGCCGCCCACAGCAGGTACCAGGGCTGCACGGTCGCGCCGAACACCAGCACCGCGCCCAGGCCGACGCCAAGGCCGGTGAGCGGGCGCAGCTTCCAGCGGAAGCTGTCCAGCAGCAGCTTGGCCGCGATCAGCGGGCCGATCACCGCGCCGACGAGCCTGCTGACGGTGATCGCCGCGTCGATGTGGTTGCCCAGCCCGAGCAGGATGCCCAGGCCGCCCGCGCCGAAGCCGAGCGCGGTCATCGGGGCCATCCAGCTCTTGATGGTGGCCGCGGTGTTCAGCGTGCTCACCCAGCCGTAGCCCAAGCCGCTGCCCAGCGACGCCGCCGTGAGCACCACGCCGAACACGACGCCGAGCCCGCCAGCCACGGCGAACAGGTGCTTCCACCGGCCGCCCATCCGGCGGGCGATCATCACCCCGAGGAAGCCCAGCGCCAGCGCGGCCGGGATCTTCACCGCGGCGCCGAGCGTGATCACCGCCGCGCCGATGGCGTACCAGGCCAGCTCGCCCCGCTGCCAGGGCGGGAACGGCCCGTCCGGGGTCACCTTGGGCATCCGGCTCAGCGCCAGCTCGAAGCCGACCAGCATCAGCCCGATCGCCAGCGCCTCGTTGTGCACGCCCACGACCAGGTGGAACAGCACCAGCGGGTTCGCCGCGCCCAGCCACAGCGCGCTCACCGGGCTCACCCCGAACCGGCGCGCCAGCCTCGGCAGCGCCCACACGATCATCGCCAGGCCGACCAGCGCGACCAGCCGGTGCGCGGCCACGCCCATCACGACGTGGTCGCCGGTCAGCCAGCTCACCGCCCGGCCGACGCTGAGGAACAGCGGCCCGTAGGGCGATGGCGTCTCCCGCCACATCGTCGGCACGCCCAGCGTCAAGGGGTGGTTGACGCCGAGCGCGGTGGCCGGGCCGGTCGTGTACGGGTCCTGGCCCATCGCCGCGATCTCGCTCTGCGCGAGGTAGCTGTAGACGTCGCGGCTGAAGCTGGGCACGGTGAACACCAGCGGCGCGATCCACATCACCAGCGTCCTGGCCATCTGCGGCACCGACACCGCCCGCACCCGGCCCGGCCGGGAGAGCCTGCCCAGCCCCAGCCAGGCGAGCACGATCATGAACACCCCGGTGAACGCGAACGCCAGCGACACCGTCGTCATCCGGCTGAACAGGCCCAACACCGGAATCCGGAAAACCGGATTGAACACCGGGGCCGCCCCGGCCCCGAGCGAGCCCACCATCAGCAGCAGCGACCCGACCGTCCCGAACCGGCGCACGGCGTCCAGCTGTCGGCGCTCCACCTCGTCCAGCGGCCCGGACTCACCGTCCGGCCGCCGACGCGCCACGCGCCGCTGCGTCTCTCCCGCCACCACGCCCGGAAGGGTAGCGGCAGCCCAGCGTCCCCGAGCCCAGTACGAGCGATCATGCCCGGCGGCGGGCGGTGTCCAGTCCGCCGCCGGGACGGGCCGGGAGCCACCGCCCACCGGAGTGCACAATGTCCCCCGTTGATCGCAGGCATCGCCCCCGAACGGCTGTGACGTGAGCCCGGTCACCGGTGTGACCTCCATCTTTGCTGTCTCGAACGAAATAAGACACACTTGTGTTGTGAAAAAGACCGCCCCCGCTCCGCGTGCCTCGGAGGAGACCGACGCCGGTCCCGCCGCGGCCGGGCAGCAGGCCGACGGCCGCACCCGCCAGGGCGTGGCCAGGCTGCTGCTGGAGCAGGGGCCGGTCACGGCGGTCGCGATCGCCGAGGCGCTGGGACTGAGCCCCACCGCCGTCCGCAGGCACTTGGACGCGCTGGTTGCCGACGGAGAGGCGTACACCCGTGACGCCCCCCGCCTCGGCCACCGCGGCCGCGGACGGCCGGCCAAGCTCTTCCTGCTCACCGAGGCCGGTCGGTCGCGGTTCGGGCACGCCTACGACGACCTCGCGATCTCCGCGCTGCGCTTCCTCGCCGAAAGCGGGGGGGAGCAGGCGGTCCGCGCGTTCGCCGAGCGCCGGGTGGCCACTCTGGTCGACCGGCACCGCGACGCCGTGACCGCGCCGGGAGACCCCGCGGCGCGGGCCGAGGCACTGGCCTTGGCCCTGACCCGCGAGGGCTATGCCGCGTCGACGCGCAGCGTCGGCGCGGGGGAGCAGCTGTGCCAGCACCACTGTCCGGTGGCGCACGTCGCGGCGGAGTTCCCCCAGCTGTGCGAGGTCGAGACGGCGGCGTTCGCCGACCTGCTCGGCACCCACGTGCAGCGGTTGGCGACCATCGCCCGCGGCGACGCCGCGTGCACCACCCACGTCCCCCACGCGCCTGCCGACCAGGCCGCCGCCGGGGACGAGCCGCCTCCCGGCACCACCGCACCACCCGTTCCGGATGGAGGGAAGTCCCTATGACTGCCGCTGCCGAGCAGCGCACCACCACGCCCCAGCCGCTGACCCAGGAAGAGACTCTGGAGACCCTGGGCCGCTACGAGTACGGCTGGGCCGACTCCGACACCGCGGGCTCGACCGCCCAACGCGGGCTGTCCGAGGCCGTGGTTCGGGACATCTCGGCCAAGAAGAGCGAGCCCGAGTGGATGCTGGAGTCGCGCCTCAAGGCGCTGCGCCTCTTCGACCGCAAGCCGATGCCGAGTTGGGGCGCCGACCTGTCGGGCATCGACTTCGACAACATCAAGTACTTCGTGCGCTCCACGGAGAAGCAGGCCCAGTCCTGGGAGGACCTGCCCGAGGACATCAAGAACACCTACGACAAGCTGGGCATCCCCGAAGCCGAGAAGGCCCGTCTGGTCTCCGGTGTCGCCGCCCAGTACGAGTCCGAAGTGGTCTATCACAAGATCAATGAGGAGCTGGAGCGGCAGGGCGTCATCTTCCTCGACACCGACACCGCGCTCAAGGAGCACCCGGAGCTGTTCGAGGAGTACTACGGCTCGGTGATCCCGCACGGGGACAACAAGTTCTCCGCGCTCAACGGCGCGGTGTGGTCGGGCGGCTCGTTCATCTACGTGCCCAAGGGCGTCCACGTCGAGATCCCGCTGCAGGCCTACTTCCGGATCAACACCGAGAACATGGGCCAGTTCGAGCGCACCCTGATCATCGTCGACGAGGGCGCCTACGTGCACTACGTCGAGGGCTGCACCGCGCCGATCTACTCCTCGGACTCGCTGCACTCCGCGGTGGTCGAGATCGTGGTGAAGAAGGGCGGCCGCTGCCGCTACACGACCATCCAGAACTGGTCGAACAACGTCTACAACCTGGTCACCAAGCGCGCCAAGGCCGAAGAGGGCGCGACCATGGAGTGGATCGACGGCAACATCGGCTCCAAGGTCACCATGAAGTACCCGGCGGTGTTCCTGATGGGCGAGCACGCCAAGGGCGAGGTCCTCTCGATCGCCTTCGCTGGCGAGGGCCAGCACCAGGACGCGGGCGCGAAGATGGTCCACCTCGCGCCGCACACGTCCTCGACCATCATCTCCAAGTCGGTGGCCCGCGGCGGCGGCCGCACCTCCTACCGCGGCCTGGTCCAGGTCAACAAGCGGGCGCACCACTCGAAGTCCACGGTCAAGTGCGACGCGCTGCTGGTCGACACGATCAGCCGCTCGGACACCTACCCCTACGTCGACATCCGCGAGGACGACGTGTCGATGGGGCATGAGGCCACGGTGTCCAAGGTCAGCGACGACCAGCTGTTCTACCTGATGTCGCGCGGCCTCACCGAGGACGAGGCCATGGCCATGATCGTGCGCGGCTTTGTCGAGCCCATCGCGCGCGAGCTGCCCATGGAGTACGCCCTTGAGCTGAACCGCCTGATCGAACTGCAGATGGAAGGGGCCGTCGGCTAAATGACGACCGCTGTTGTTGTTCCCGAGGCCTCCCGCGCGGAGTGGTTCACCTCGTTCGACGTCGAGGCGTTCGAGCAGCCCACCGGGCGAGAGGAGATCTGGCGCTTCACGCCGATGAAGCGGCTCGCCGGTCTGCACACCGGCGCCGCCGCGACCGGGGCGGCGTCGGTCGAGGTCGACGCGCCCGCCGAGGTGACCGTCGAGACGGTGGACCGCGCCGACGCCCGGCTCGGCGCGGGCGGCGTGCCCGCCGACCGGGTCGCCGCGCAGGCGTACAGCTCGTTCACCGCCGCGACGGTGCTGACCGTGGGCAAAGAAGTCGTCGCGTCCGCGCCGGTCACCGTGACCGTCACCGGGCCCGGCGCGGGCAAGCTCGCCTACGGCCACCTGCAGATCCGCGCGGAGCGCTTCGCCGAGGCCGTCGTGGTCATCGACCACCGCGGCTCCGGTGTCTACGCCGACAACGTGGAGTTCGTCCTGGACGACAGCGCCAAGCTGACCGTCGTGTCCATTCAGGACTGGGCGGACGACGCGGTGCACGTCTCGGCGCACCACGCCAAGATCGGCCGCGACGCGCGCCTGCGGCACACCGTGGTCACCCTCGGCGGCGACGTCGTGCGGGTCTCGCCCACGGCGGCCTTCGCCGACAAGGGCGGCGAGGTCGACCTGTCCGGCCTGTACTTCGCCGACGCGGGCCAGCATTTCGAGCACCGCACGTTTGTCGACCACGCGGTCCCGAACTGCACTTCCAACGTGACCTACAAAGGCGCGTTGCAGGGCCAGGACGCGCACACGGTGTGGATCGGCGACGTGCTGATCCGGGCCGCGGCCGAGGGCACCCAGACCTACGAGCTCAACCGGAACCTCCTGCTCACCGACGGCGCCCGCGCCGACTCGGTGCCGAACCTGGAGATCGAGACCGGCGAGATCGCGGGCGCGGGCCACGCCAGCGCCACCGGCCGTTTTGACGACGAGCAGCTGTTCTACTTGCAGGCGCGGGGAATCCCGGAGGACCAGGCCCGCCGCCTGGTCGTGCGCGGCTTCTTCCACGAGCTGCTGATGAAGATCCAGGTTCCCGAGGTGCGCGAGCGCCTGGAGGCCGCGATCGAGGCCGAACTGGAAGCCGTCGGAGCATGATCCCCGTCTGCGCGCTGTCCGAACTGGACGACGGCAAGCCGCACGCCGTCGAGGTCGGCGGCGTCGCCGTCGTGCTGGTGCGCCAAGGCGACGAGGTGCACGCCCTGCGCGACGAGTGCTCGCACGCCGCGCTGGCGCTGTCCGAAGGGGAGTTGGCGCGCAAGGGGCTGGAATGCTGGCTGCACGGGTCGTGCTTCGACCTGCGCACCGGCGTTCCCTCCGCGCCGCCCGCGACCGAACCGGTCGATGTGTACCCGGTGTCCATTGTGGACGACCAGGTGCGCGTCGATGTCACCACCACACTCAACTGACTTTTAGGAAACAAGCGCAATGGCCACGTTGGAGATCAAGGACCTGCACGTCTCGGTGAGCACCGACGACGGCCCTAAGGAGATCCTCAAGGGCGTCGACCTCACCGTCAAGGCGGGCGAGACCCACGCGATCATGGGCCCGAACGGGTCCGGCAAGTCCACCCTGTCCTACGCCGTCGCCGGTCACCCCAAGTACGAGGTGACCTCCGGCTCGATCACCCTCGACGGCGAGGACGTGCTGGCGATGAGCGTGGACGAGCGCGCCCGCGCTGGCCTGTTCCTCGCCATGCAGTACCCGGTCGAGGTGCCCGGGGTGTCGACGTCCAACTTCCTGCGCACCGCGGCCACCGCGATCCGCGGCGAGGCCCCGAAGCTGCGCCAGTGGGTCAAGGAGGTCAAGGAGTCGATGAAGGAACTCGACATGGACCCCGCCTTCGCTGAGCGCAGCGTCAACGAGGGCTTCTCCGGCGGCGAGAAGAAGCGCCACGAGATCCTGCAGCTCGCCCTGCTCAACCCGAAGATCGCCATCCTGGACGAGACCGACTCCGGCCTCGACGTCGACGCGCTGCGCGTGGTGTCCGAGGGCGTCAACCGGTTCAAGGCATCCGGCGAGGCGGGCGTGCTGCTGATCACCCACTACACCCGCATCCTGCGCCACATCGCGCCGGACTTCGTGCACGTGTTCGCGGGCGGCCGCATTGTCGAGTCCGGCGGACCCGAGCTGGCCGACCAGCTTGAGGCCGAGGGCTATGTGAAATACGCGGGCATCCAGGAAGCCGCGAGCGCTTCCTGACGTTGCACCGAGCAGAGGCTTCCCCACTGAGACAGCGAGCACAGACAGGAGGTGCCGGTCAGGTGACCACCGCGACATCGCCGCTGGACGTCGACGCCGTGCGCGCCGACTTCGCCATCCTCGGCCGCACTGTCCGCGACGGCAAACGGCTGGTGTACCTGGATTCCGGCGCCACCTCGCAGCGGCCCCGGCAGGTCCTCGACGCCGAGCGCGCGTTCCTCGAACAGCACAACTCGGCCGTCCACCGCGGCGCGCACCAACTCGCCGAAGAGGCCACCGACGCCTACGAGGACGCCCGCGCCCGGATCGCGGCCTTCGTCGGCGCCGAGCCGGGGGAGCTGGTGTTCACCAAGAACGCCACCGAGGGCATCAACCTCGTCGCGTACGCCATGGGCAACGCGGCGACTTCCGGCCCGGAGGCGGCCCGGTTCGTGCTCGGTCCCGGCGACGAGATCGTGGTCACCGAGATGGAGCACCACGCGAACCTGGTGCCCTGGCAGCAGCTCGCGCAGCGCACCGGGGCGACCCTGCGCTGGTTCGGCGTCACCGACGAGGGCAGGCTAGATCTGTCCGATTTGGACTCGCTGGTGACCGAACGGACCAAGGTCGTCGCGTTCACCCACCAGTCCAATGTGCTCGGCACAGTCAATCCGGTCGACGTGCTGGTCGCGCGGGCCCGCGCGGTGGGCGCGCTGACCGTGCTCGACGCGTGCCAGTCGGTGCCGCACTCCGCGGTCGACTTCCCCGCGCTGGGGGTCGACTTCGCGGTGTTCTCCAGCCACAAGATGCTCGGCCCGTACGGGCTCGGCGTGCTCTACGGGCGCCGTGAGCTGCTGGAGACCATGCCGCCGTTCCTCACTGGCGGGTCGATGATCGAGATGGTCGAGATGGCCAAGTCGACCTTCGCGCCGCCGCCGCAGCGGTTCGAGGCGGGCACGCCGATGACCTCGCAGGCGGTCGCGCTGGCCGCTGCGGTCGACTACCTGTCCGTGCTCGGCATGGACCGGGTGGCCGAGCACGAGCACGAGTTGACCGTGGCCACCCTGCGCGGCCTCGCCGAGATCCCCGGCATCCGGGTCCTCGGTCCCACCTTGGACGCCGCAGGCGAGGTCGCCGGGCGCGGCGGCGCCGTGTCGTTCGTGGTCGAGGGCATCCACCCGCACGACGCGGGCCAGGTGCTCGACGACCAGGGCGTCGCGGTGCGCGTCGGGCACCACTGCGCGTGGCCGCTGCACCGGCGGCTCGGGGTGCCCGCGAGCGTGCGGGCGAGCTTCTACATCTACAACGACCTCGCCGACGTCGACGCGTTCCTCGCCGGGGTGCGGGCGACGCGGGCGTTCTTCGGGGTGGTGTGATGCAGCTCCAGCAGATGTACCAGGAGATCATCCTGGACCACTACAAGAACCCGCACGGCCGCGGCCTGCGCGACCCGTTCGACGCCGAGTCCTTCCAGGTCAACCCGACCTGCGGCGACGAAGTGACGCTGCGGGTGAAACTCGACGGCGCGACCGTGGCGGACGTGTCGTACGAGGGCCAGGGCTGCTCGATCAGCCAGGCGTCGACCTCGGTGCTGACCGACCTGGTGGTGGGCAAACCGGTCGCGGAGGCGTTCACGAAGCTGGACGCGTTCGTGGAGCTGATGCAGGGCCGGGGCAAGGTCGAGCCGGACGAGGACGTGCTGGAGGACGGCATCGCCTTCGCGGGCGTGGCCAAGTACCCGGCGCGCGTGAAGTGCGCCCTGCTGGGCTGGATGGCTTTCAAGGACGCGGTTGCCCGTGCCGAAGGAGTGACGACAACATGAGCGAGCTTGCGAGCGAATCATTGACACAGGGTGTTGGCGCGCGCAGCCCCCGAACTTGTGAGGTGGCCGCATGAGCGACAACGATGAGATCCAGCGCGGCGCGGCGGGCATGCCCGACCAGGCCCCCCGAGCCGACGTGGCCACGTTGGACGACGTGGAAGAGGCCATGCGCGACGTGGTCGACCCCGAACTGGGCATCAACGTGGTCGACCTGGGCTTGGTCTACGACATCCGAGTCGAGGACGACAACACGGCCACGATCGACATGACGCTGACATCGGCCGCCTGCCCGCTGACCGACGTGATCGAGGACCAGACCCGCACCGCCCTGACCGGCGGCGGCCTGGTGAACGACTTCCGCATCAACTGGGTCTGGATGCCCCCGTGGGGCCCGGAGAAAATCACCGACGACGGCCGTGAGCAGCTCCGCGCTCTCGGGTTCACCGTTTAACGGGGTTTCGCAGCGGCTCAATGCTCAGCCGTAAATCCGTGATACCGCGCACTGCCCGGTCGCGGTCCTGCCTAACCGCAGCCCCGACACACGGCGGTTCGCGGTCAGGCTGCGGTCCCGCACCGAGCCGCTGACCATTGGCAGTCCCGCGCTGATCAACCCCGAGGCCGCTTTCCCACGTTCCGCGTGGTGAAAGCGGCCTCGGTCTTTTCCAGCACGCTCCGCCACCGGTAGGCGCACCCCGCCCTCCCACCCACTCGTTCCTCACTTCCATCCTCCTTCTCCTTCTCCTTCTCGCTCTCCTTCTCGCTCTCGCTCTGTTTCCTTCCCATCGCTTCCTTCGCTCACTTCCCCCTGCCGTTCCCTGCTTCTGCGCTCACTCCCTCTGTCGCTGTCGCCTCCCTCTGTCCCTGCCTGCTGGTCCTTCCCTCTGCTCGGCTTGCCCCCTGTTCCATCGCGCCTTTCTGTCCCTGCCCGTCTTCCCCTGTGTACTGCCGCAGCACCTTCGCCCTGGTACCGAAATCAGCATTGCCCTACTTCCTATCAAGATAATTGATGGTAATCGGGGGTGGGAAAAAGAGAGGGGGGAGAGATCCTGGCTGGAGTGGCATCGCCCGCTTACCTTGGTGCCGCCAGTGTTCCGGTGGTTGATTTGAGTCCGTCCGCTGATCCTGCGCGTGGTCACAAAGGACGCAAAGGAAGCGTGGGGCCCAATCCCGAGGTGGGTCGCAAGGATGCCTTTGTCGGTGGCGGCGGTGATCGTCTTCTGTTCCCATGAGGTGGTGCCCCGACCCACTCGTGACCAGCTTGCCGCCGCCAAGGACCGGACCATCGCCGACGTGCTCGCGCCGGGCTTGGACGTCCTGTTCTGCGGGATCAACCCAGGGCTCTACTCCGGCGCCACCGGTCACCACTTCGCCCGGCCTGGCAACCGGTTCTGGCCCGCGCTGCACCTGTCCGGCTTCACCCCGCGCCAACTGCGGCCGGATGAGCAGGACCTGTTGCCCGCCTTCGGTTTGGGGGTCACCAACCTGGTCGCCCGGGCGACCGCGCGGGCGGACGAACTCGACGTCGGCGAGCTGACCGCGGGTGGCGAGCGGCTGCGGCGGGTCGTCGCCGAATATGGGCCGCGGGTGGTGGCGGTGGTCGGCGTCACCGCTTACCGCACGGCCTTCGCCGTTCCGAAGGCCGCGATTGGCCCCCAGCCCGAACTGATCGAGGGGGCCCGGGTGTGGGTCTTGCCCAATCCGAGCGGATTGAACGCGCATTACCAGTTGCCTGATTTGGCGGCCGAGTTCCGCGCGCTGCGGGAGTCCCTGCTCTGACGTTCGTGTGCCCGAATCCGGGCAGGAAAGTTGCGTCAAGGGCCCGTCTGCTGCCACTGTCGGCACCCGTGACCGAGTCACCGCCGCCGGACCTCGTCCGGCACGTCGTCGGGACCACCGGGCTGCCGCCCGCGGTCGCGGCGCGGGTTGTCGCGGACGTGATCGGCTATTTCGGGGAGACGGCTGAGACCTACGTCCGCCGCAGGCACGCTGAGCTGCGGCGCAAGCAGTACCGCAACGCGCAGATTTGGAGTGCGCTGACGGCCGAGCTCGCCGCCCGGCCGGTGGCCGCGCCCGAGCTGTCCGAGCGCCAGTTGCGCCGCATCGTCTATGGCTGAATCGCCACAATGATCGTTTCAAGGCAGGAGAATATATGTGCGGGATCGTCGGGTACGTGGGGGCCAAGGCGGCCACCCCGGTGCTGGTGGAGGGGTTGCACCGGCTGGAGTACCGGGGGTACGACTCGGCCGGTGTCGCGGTGGTGCGGCGGGGGCGGATCACGGTCACCAAGGCCGCGGGCCGGGTGCAGGAGCTGCGTGACCGGCTCGCCGAGTCGGCACCGAGCCCGGCGACGATCGGGATCGCGCACACCCGCTGGGCCACCCACGGGGAGCCGTCGGACCGCAACGCGCATCCCCACCTGGACGCTGACGGCCGGATCGCGGTGGTGCACAACGGGATCATCGAGAACGCCGAGCAGTTGCGCGCCCGGCTCACCGCCGAGGGCGTGACCCTGGTGTCCGAGACGGACACCGAGGCGCTAGCCCACCTGATCGCGGCCGAGATCGAGACCGGCTCGCTTGAGGACGCGGTCCGGTCCGCGCTGCGCCACGTCGAGGGGACCTACGGCCTGGTCGTGCTGGACCGCACCCGCCCCGACGAGCTGGTGGTGGCCCGCAACGGCAGCCCGATCGTCCTGGGCATCGGCGACGGCGAGATGTTCGTGGCCTCCGACGTCGCTGCCCTGGTGCACCACACGCAGCGGGTGGTGTTCCTCGATGACGGCGAACTGGCCACTGTCCGCGCCGGCGACTACCGGACGTCCACTTTGGAGGCTCGGCGCACCAGCAAGCAACCGACCACAGTGGACCTCGCCGCCGACGACTACGAGTTGGGCGGCCACCCCGACTTCATGCGCAAGGAGATGGCCGAGCAGCCGGAAGCCGTCGCCCGCGCCCTGCGTGGCCGCCTCGACGAGCGCTTCGCCACCGCTCACCTCGGCGGCCTCGGCTTGGACCCGATGGCCCTGCGCGCGATCCGCCGGGTCAAGTTCCTCGGCTGCGGCTCGGCCTACTACGCGGGCCAGATGGGCGCGACCCTGGTCGAGGAACTGGCCCGCATCCCCGCGGACGCCGAACCGGCCTCGGAGTTCCGCTACCGCAACCCGGTTGTCGACCCGGACGCCCTGTACGTCGCCATCAGCCAGTCGGGCGAGACCCTGGACACCTTGGCCGCGGTCCAGGAGTTGCGCCGCAAGGGCGGCCGCGTGATCGGCGCGGTCAACGTCGTCGGCAGCGCCATCGCCCGCGAGTGCGGCAGCGGCGTGTTCCTGCACGCGGGCCCGGAGGTCTCGGTCGCCTCGACCAAGGCCCTGACCAACATGACGGTCTCCTTCGCCATGCTCGGCCTGCTGCTCGGCCGGGTCCGCGACTTGTCGACGGCTTCCGGCCAACGGATCGTCTCCGGCCTCCGCGCCCTACCGGCCCAGATCGAGGAGATCCTGGCCGAGGACGGAAAGGTCCAAGAGGTCGCGAAGCGCTACGCCCACGCCCGCCACATGTTCTTCCTTGGCCGCGTCCGCGGCTGGCCGGTAGCCCGCGAAGGCGCCCAAAAACTCAAGGAAATCTCCTACGTCCACGCCGAGGCCTACCAGTCGGCAGAACTCAAGCACGGCCCCCTAGCCCTCATCGACCCCGACATGCCCAGCGTGGTCGTCGTCCCTCACGACGACTTGCTGGCCAAGAACATCGGCACCATGGAACAAATCCGAGCCCGAGGCGGCCCCGTCATCGCCGTCACCAACGCAGAAATCCCCGAGGGCCTAGCAGACGAGGTGATCCGAGTACCACGCGGCGAGCCAGAACTGGACCCCATCCTCCTAACCATCCCCCTGCAACTACTGGCCTACCACATAGCCGCAGAACTGGGCCGAGACATAGACAAGCCCCGCAACCTGGCCAAGAGCGTCACAGTCGAGTAGCCCCCAGAACCCCCAAGAGCCCCAGCCCCCAGTCACTCACTGACTCACTCACCCACCCACCCACCTGCCAGGCCGCACGGACCCTGCCAGGTGCTCGATGGGGTGGAGTGGTTTCTTCGGGGGAGAAGGAAGATCGCTAAGCTGGCTCCGCACGTGTGAGGCCGAAGGCATCCCACCCGTCTTTCACACGGCGATCTTCCTTCGTAGGGGCCCCGAAGAAACCACTCCACCCCATCGAGCAGACCCCACGAAACGCAGCCCACGGAACCCCATCGAGCCCACGACGAAACCCCGGAACCAACCGTCAGCCAGCAGCATGCAGAGCATGCCGAGGCGGCGCAGGAGGAGCCCCCGGCCGCCCACGCAGAATCTCGACCCGATCAGTCCCCGGCCGCCCAAGCACCCAGCTCGACCCGTGCACCGCCTTGGCCGCCTTCTTCAGCGGCGCCAGCAACCGGGAAGCCTCCCGGTACGAGGCCACCGACCGCACCCCGCACACCAGCGAGGCCAGCGACACGCTCACCGACATGCCCTCGGTCATCCACGGCCGGTCCACCAGCCGGGAAGCCAGCGCCGCGATTTCGTCCAGGTCCGCCACGATCAGGAAGTCGTCGCCGCCCACGTGGGCGACGCGCGTGCCGGGTAGTTCGCGTGCGGCGTCGCTCAGCGCGCGGCCGATGGAGCGGATCAGGTCGTCGCCCGCGGCGAAGCCGACCGTGTCGTTGACCGCCTTGAACGAGTCGACGTCCAGCCAGGCCACCACGAACATCTCCAGCCGCTCGATGCGGCGGTCGATTTCGCGGTCCACCGACTCGCTGCCCGGCAGCCGGGTCAGGGGGTTGAGGGCGGCGGCCTGTTCGATTTTGGCTTCTGCGACGCCGCGGACGACCTCGGTCAGGCGGACTACGCCGATGCACACGTCGTCGGCGTCGACGACGATGACGTCTTCGCCGGAGCGTTCCCAGTCGGCGTCGCTGACCATTTCCAGCAGTTGCAGGCCGGTCGCGTCGGCGTGGATGACGCGGGGGGTGTCGGCGTGCCGGGACGCGGGCTTCTTCGCGTTCAGCGCGTGCCCGTAGGGGCCGGTGACGGCGATCAGGAAGCGGCTGCGTTCGACGCTGAAGACCGGCCTGCCCTCGGAGTCGACCAGCACCACGCCGTTGACCTCGGGCTGCTCGGCGAAGGCGTCGCGGACCTCTTCCGCGGTGGCGTATTCGGGCATCGTCGTCGCGGGCCGCAGGAAGTCGGCGACCAGGGGCACCTGCGAGGGGACACCGCCGGTGTGGGTGTTGAGTTCGATGATCTCGGCGACCGGGCGGGGCAGCGGCAGCGAGATTCCGTTGCCCTCGCTGGCTCCGCAGAGCAGGTTGCCCTGCGCGAGGCGCACGCCCAGCCGGTTGAGGCACAGCAGTTGGTCTTCGGCTTCGACGCCGACGGCGGCCAGCCGGGTCCCGGTGCGGGTGCAGTACTGGGCGAGGGATTCGACCACGGCCAGGCTCGCGGTGTCGTCGGGCAGTCCGCTGATCAGGTGCGCGTCGATCTTGACCAGGTCGGGGCGGACGTCGACCAGCAGCGACAGCGGCAGGTCGCCGTCGCCGACGGAGTCGAACGCCAGGCGGTAGCCCTCGTGCCGCAGCCGGGCCAGCCCGTTGACCAGTTCCGCGCGGTGGACCCGGCTGAACGGCGGGGTGATCTCCAGGACGATGTCCCTGGGCTGCCGGTCGGTCTGCGCCAAGACGGGGCGGAGGAACCGGGTCAGGTCGTCGGGGGTGGTCGCGGTGGCGGCGACCAGGTTGAGGTGCAGCGGCAGCTCGCCCTCCCCGGCGGCGAGGACCGCGCGGCAGGCCAGCGAGATGTCGGTCTCGATAAGCTTGCCCGCTTTGCCCGCTGCCCTGAGCAGGTCGTAGATCCCACCGGATTTGGGTCGGGCCAGCGCCTCGACGGCCACTGGCTCGCCCGTTCGAGTGCTGAGCAACGGCTGGAACGCGAAGTCGACGTCCGGCACCACGGTCACACCGATATCGTGCATGGTATTGGCGATAATGGAAGCCGTTGTCACCATCTGTTCATCTAGCTGTGTGGCGGATAACGGCGCTCCGCTGACCTGCGGCAATCTGGTCGGCAACTATCGAGATAGGGCCAGCTTCGCGCGAATTTCCCACGGGGAGTTCCGGAAGATCGCGGCCATGGCGGCGACCGTACCGCGGACGTCTTCCCGCCCGCTGAGATAGGCCCGCTGGAGATCGTCGGGCAGGGCGAAGAACGCGTCGAAGAACGCGGGCATCCGGTTGGGCGGCAGCGCCAGCAGCGCGCGCAGCCCACGCTGCCGCAGCGCGTGCACGGCCCGCGCGGCGGGCGTCCAGACCGCGGCCCGACCCGCCGCCGCGGCCGCCCGCGCCCCCCGGGTCGCCACGATCGCCTCGGCCACCTTCGGCGCGGTCGCCAGCGCGTCCCCCACGCTGTAGCCGGTCGCCGGATGGACCATCCCCGCCGCCGCCCCAAACGGCACCGCCCCCCGATGCCACGGCGGCGTAGGCGCGATGTCCAACGGAAACCGCACCCGCTCCACCCCCAGCGGCCGCACCGCCGCGCCCAGCCGAGCCTCCAGCCGCGCCCGAAGTTCCGCGAACCCCACCCCCGGCCGACGGGCCAACGAGGTCTCCTCCACCAGCACCCGGTCGCCAGGGAGCGGAACCGCGTAGAGAAACGTCGGCGGCGCACTCCAGTCCATGAACACCACCTCACCCGGCGCGACCACCCCACTCACCACGTCGGCGGGCAACACCATCCCGTAAGCGGTCTGCTCCACCCGTTGCCCCCGCAGGGGACCCCCCGACACCACCCGCCGCGCCCCGCTCGCGTCCACGACCACCCGGCAAGCCACCCGCCCACCCGAACCCAACGCGACCGTGGCCCCACGCCCCCCGAACTCAGCCCCTACCACCCGGTCCTTCCTGACCCGAACACCCCCCTGAGCAAACGCACTCACCACCGACGCGTTGTCCAACACCGCGTACCCCCGCCCCAGCGCCCGCCCACCCGCCCACACAACCGACGCCCGAACCACCCGAGCCCCCGAGGGAAGGTCACCGCACTGGTCGTCCCACACCCCATAGGTAGCAGGCCACACCCCACACGGATCAGGATCGACGAGCAACACCTCACCCCCCAGCCGAGCACAAGCGTCGGCCACCGCCCACCCCGCGGGCCCACCCCCCACCACCACGACATCCACCTCCCGATCCCACCACGCAAACCCCTCCACCACCGCAAGCGGCCCACCCCGCCTGTATCGAGAACCTGCCCTCCTACCAACCGCCTCTTGCCAACCGCCCGACTGCCAACCGCACCTAACGCTGCCAGGTGCTCGATGGGGTGGAGTGGTTTCTTCGGGGGAGAAGGAAGATCGCTAAGCTGGCTGCGCGCGTGTGAGGCCGTAGGCTTCCTACCCGTCTTTCACACGGCGATCTTCCTTCGTAGGGGCCCCGAAGAAACCACTCCACCCCATCGAGCAGACCCCGCAACCCAGCCAGGGAACCACTCCACCCCATCGAGCCAACCAACACAGCCAGCCCCGCACGTACCGAGGATGAGACCGCCCTAGGCTCAGCCACATGGTCGACCACTTGCGACAGCGCGAGTCCCGCCGCGACCGCGGCGCTGGCAGCGCCGACCTCGCCGCCAGCCCCTTCCGCGTCGATCGGGACCGGATCGTCGCCTCTCCGTTCTTCGCGCGGCTAGGCGGTGTCACCCAGGTGGTCAGCCCCAGCGGGTCCGGCTTGCTGCACAACCGGCTCACGCACAGCCTCAAGGTCGCCCAGGTCGGCCGCGCCATCGCCGAGCGCCTGGTGTCCGATCCGGACTTGGCGCCGCTGCTGGAGGATCTCGGCGGCTGCGATCCCGATGTGGTCGAGGCCGCGGCCATCGCGCACGACCTGGGGCATCCGCCGTTCGGCCATCTCGGCGAGCAGGTGCTCGACCGGCTCGCCCGGCACCGGTTCGGGCTGCCGGACGGGTTCGAGGGCAACGCGCAGAGCTTCCGGATCGTCACGACCACCGACACCCGGGGCCCGCTCGCGGCGGGCCTCGATCTCACCGCAGCCGTGCGGGCCGCGATGCTCAAGTACCCGTGGACCCGCCTGTCGCACCCCGCCCCGCACCCGCGCGACCTGCCCGACCCGCCGCGCGGCGCCGCCGAGCCCCGGGACGCGCCGGGCACCGGGTCGAGCAAGTTCTCCGCCTACGTGACCGAGTTGGACGACCTCGCCCAGGCCCGGGTGCCGTTCGCGGGCCGGATCGAGCAGTGGCAGCAGACCGTCGAGGCGTCGGTGATGGACAACGCCGACGACATCGCCTACGCCATCCACGACTTGGAGGACTTCCACCGCATCGGCGTCCTGCAGCACGCCCCGGTGTCGGCGGAGCTGGGCCAGTGGGAGGCGGAGCGGGCCGAGTTCGCCGCGCTCGACACCGCTGAGCTGTCCGCGCGCCAGCGCAAGCCCGGCCAGTCCCTGGAGACCCTGCGCAGGCGCCTGCACACCCGCGACTCCTGGATGGTCGACGACGACGCGTTCGCCGCCGCGGTCTCCCGGGTCCGCGCCGAGCTGGTGGACGACCTGCTCGCCGCCCCCTTCGACGGCTCGGTCGCCGCTGAACAGGCGTTCGGCCGGTTCTCCTCGGGCTGGACCGCCCGGCTGGTCGCGGGCATGCACGTCGTGGCGAACCCGTCGACCCGTTCCGGACACGTGCTGCTGGGCAGGCAGCAGTGGCATGAGGTGCAGGTGCTCAAGTTCGTGCACCGCCGGTTCGTGCTGCTGCGCCCGGACCTCGCGCTGCACCAGCGCGGCCAGGCCCGCCTGCTCACCAAGCTGGTGGAGGCGCTGGAGCAGTGGCTGGGCGACCGCTACGAGGCCGACCGCCTGCCCCGCCGCCTGCATGACCTGGTGGAGCTGGCCCGCGCCGAGTACACGGACCTGGCCGAGCACCAGCCCGAGACCCTGGTCGGCGCGACCGGGGAGGCGACGCGGGGACCGGCCGCGGTGTCGTCGCTGGCCAAGGGCCGCGCGGTCATCGACTTCGTCGCGTCGCTGACCGACGGCCAGGCCGCTTCCCTGCTGGAGGCCCTGTCCGGCCGAACCGGACAGTTCTGGTCGGACGCGTTCGTGCTGTGATGGCTGACTCGGAGCGGCGGAGGCTTGGGAAGGTGTCAGGGGAGTGGGCTAGTGGCCGGACGGTGAGAGTGGTGGGTCGGTGAGCAAGGCCAGGGCGGTCGCGGGCGGCGGGCGGGCGGTCGAGGTCCCGGCCGAGCGGCTGTCCGGGTGGTTCGACCGGTTCGCCGAGCGGCACGGCGGCATCACGCGGACGGCGCTGGGGCCGGGCGAGGTCGTCATCGAGGCGGCGGACGGGGCCACGGCCACCGCGGCGGTCCCGTTCCCGCCGCTGGCGGAAGCGGCGGGGGAGCCGGTCGCGGCGTTGGTCCGGCACTTGGCGCTGCCGCGCCGGGTGGGGCTGCTGCTGGTGCGGCTCGGCGGGCACAGCGTCGGCGTCGCCGAGGCGGGCCGGGTCGTGGTCTCGCGGACCGACCGCACGCTCGTCCACGGCCGCAGCGCGGCGGGCGGCTGGTCGCAGAAACGGTTCGCCCGGCGTCGGGAGGGGCAGGCGCGGCACGCGCTGGAGGCGGCCGCCCAGGATGCCGTCGAGGTGCTCGGGACGCGGGTGTCCGAGTTGGATGCCGTGGTGCTCGGCGGCGACCACAAGGCGCTGGAGACGTTGCGCGCCGACCGGCGGCTGGCTCCGGTGTTCGCCTTGGCCCAGCCCCGAGTCCTGGCCGTGCCCGACCCCCGCCGCTCGGTGCTGGACGACGCCGCCACCCGGGCGTTCTCCGTCGAGATCGTGGTCCGCGACCCCAAATGACTTAGGCCACGCACAGCGCGGACACAGGTTCAGGGCGCATCGTGTACCCATGAGTGACAACCCCAGGCCCGACGACGGGCCGCAGCCGACGCAGCCCCTTGGCTCGCCGAGCCCCGACGACACCCCCGCCGGGACCGCCGACCCCCAGTCCACGACGCGAGCCGAATCCCCGTCCGCCCCGGCGGCCGGATCTTCCGCTCAGGACGCCGCTTCCCCGGCCCAGAGCGGTCCGCCGGTCCCGCCGCAGGCGCCGCCCGCCCAGCCCGCTCGGTCAAAGCGCACCGTGAGCCTGCTGGTCGCCGCACTGGTCGGCGCGGGTCTCCTCGTCGCGGGCGGCGTGGCGGGGTACTTCATCGGGGACGCGGGCGACCGCCGTCCCGGCCATTCCCGCTTTGAGCACTTCCGCGGCGACCTGCCCGACGGCGTGCGCCCGGACTTCCGGCCCGGCGACCCCCGCCCGCCGTTCGGTCGCGGCCCGTGGGGGGAGCCCTCGCCCGCCCCGTCGACCACGACGACCCCCGCGCCCACGACCACGCCGAGCCCCACGGCCTAGCCATCGGGGACATCGGGCCACGCGCCCGCGCTCAAGGCGCGGCCGGGGACGTCAGCCCAGGGTGCCGGTGGCCAGGAGGCCGCCGTCGACCCGCACGGTCTCGCCCGAGATCCAGGCCGCCTGGTCCGAGGCCAGGAACGCCACCAGCCGGGCCACGTCCTCCGGCTCGCCGAGGCGCTTGAGCGGGTAGACGTCCGCCGCGTCGGTCTCGCGGTCGGTGTAGAGGGCTTCGGCGAAGCGCGTCTTCACGACCGCGGGCGCGACGGCGTTCACCCGGATGCGCGGGCCGAGCTGCCACGCGAGTTCCTCGGTGAGCCGGATCAGCGCCGCCTTGCTCGCCCCGTACGCCGCGATCACCCCGGAGGACCGCAGACCGGCCACCGAGGCGACGTTGATCACCGCGCCGCCGTGCTCGGCCATCCAGGCCCGGTACGCCAGTTGCACGAACCCGAGCGCGGCCACCACGTTCGTGTCGAAGATCTTGCGGACCGCGGTCAGGTCGGCGTCCATCAGCGGGCCGTACACCGGGTTGATCCCGGTGTTGTTGACCAGCACGTCCAGCCCGCCGAACTCGGCGACGGTCCGCTCTACGACGGCCGCGCGGTCTTCGTCGCGCCCGGTGTTGCCCGCGACGGACAGCACGCGCGCGCCCGGCACCGCCGCGCGAATGTCGTCCGCGGCGGTGTCGAGGGCTTCCTGCTTGCGCGCGGAGATGGCGACCGCGGCCCCGCCTCGGGCGAGTTCGGTGGCGATGGCCAGGCCGATTCCCCGGCTGGCCCCGGTGACGAGCGCGGTCTTCCCGGTGAAAGTCATGCCGGGACTCTAGCTAAGCGAGCGCTTAGTATCGAACGGGGGCAAAACCGGTGGCGGCCCCTGCGTAGACTGGGCCTCGTGCTCCTCATCGACTGATGCGCAGGCGGGCTCGCGAGCCACTGCTCGTGAGCGCATCACCCCTGCCCACGACCACGCTAGCGACGGAGCCTTCACTTGATCACCGCCACTGATCTCGAACTGCGCGCGGGTTCGCGCATCCTGCTGTCCGACGCGACCCTGCGCGTCCAGGCGGGCGACCGCATCGGCCTGGTCGGCCGCAACGGCGCCGGGAAGACCACCACGCTGCGCGTCCTCGCTGGCGAGGGCGAGCCCTACAGCGGCGACCTGCGCCGCTCGGGCGAGCTGGGCTACCTGCCGCAGGACCCGCGCGAGGGCGACCTGTCGGTCACCGCGAAAGACCGGGTGCTCTCCGCGCGCGGGCTGGACGAGCTGCTGCGCGAGATGGAGAAGGCGCAGACGGCCATGGCCGAGCACGCCGACGAGAAGGTCCGCGACGCCGCCGTGCGCAAGTACGGCCGCCTGGAGGAGCGCTTCTCCTCGCTCGGCGGGTACGCCGCCGAGAGCGAGGCGGCCCGCATCTGCTCCAACCTCGGCCTCGCCGACCGAATCCTGGCGCAGCCGCTGCGCACCCTGTCCGGCGGACAGCGCCGCCGGGTCGAGCTGGCCCGCATCCTGTTCGCCGCGTCCGAGGCGGGCGCTGGCGGCGGCGCGGGCACGATCCTGCTGCTGGACGAGCCGACCAACCACCTCGACGCCGACTCGATCACCTGGCTGCGCGGCTTCCTCAAGGGCCACAGCGGTGGGCTGATCGTCATCAGCCACGACGTGGAGCTGCTCGCCGACGTGGTGAACAAGGTCTGGTTCCTCGACGCCATGCGCGGCGAGGTCGACATCTACAACATGGGCTGGCAGCGCTACCTCGACGCGCGCGCCGCCGACGAGAAGCGCCGCAGGCGCGAGCGGGCCAACGCGGAGAAGAAGGCGTCGGTCCTGATGGACCAGGCCAACAAGATGCGCGCCAAGGCCACGAAGGCCGTCGCGGCGCAGAACATGATCAAGCGCGCGGAGAAGTTGGTGTCCGGCCTCGATGAGGTCCGCCAGGCCGACCGGGTGGCCAAGATCCGCTTCCCGGAGCCCGCGCCCTGCGGCAAGACCCCGCTGATGGCCGAGGGGCTGAGCAAGTCCTACGGCTCGCTGGAGATCTTCTCCGGTGTCGACCTGGCCATCGACAAGGGCTCCCGGGTCGTCATCCTCGGTCTCAACGGCGCGGGCAAGACCACCCTGCTGCGCCTGCTCGGCGGCATGGAGAAGCCCGATTCCGGCGGCATCGTCCCGGGCCACGGCCTGCGGCTGGGGTACTACGCGCAGGAGCACGAGACGCTGGACCACTCCGCGAGCGTGTGGACCAACATCCGGCACGCCGCCCCGGACACCCAGGAACAGCAGTTGCGGTCGCTGCTGGGCACGTTCCTGTTTACCGGTGAGCAGTTGGACCAGCCCGCGGGCACGCTCTCCGGCGGCGAGAAGACCCGTCTGGCGCTTGCCGGGCTGGTTTCCAGCGCGGCCAACGTGCTGCTCTTGGACGAGCCGACGAACAACCTCGACCCGGCCAGCCGCGAGCAGGTCCTCGACGCGCTGCGCCGCTACACCGGCGCCGTCGTCTTGGTTACACACGACCCCGGTGCGGTGGAAGCACTGGAACCCGAGCGGGTGATCCTTCTCCCAGACGGCACCGAGGACCACTGGTCAGCGGAGTACCTCGAACTCGTGCAGCTCGCCTGAAATTGGCCGTTTTGCTGGGATCTTGTATTCCGTCATCACGCAGAGTCCCGACTTGGGGCCGTGGACGTGAACGAAGGATCTCTCACTTTTTTCGCCATCTCGTCTGGCATTCCGCGCCACCGTGTTCGATCATTGCGGCGGTAGGGGGCATCCGTGGCCCCCACCACTCGCGACGGAAGGCGGACAACGTGGCTGACCTCAAGAAAGGCGCGCGGATCACCGGTGCCACGCGCGACAAGCTTGCCACCGACCTGAAGAAGAAGTACGAGAAGGGAGCCAGCATCCGAGCGCTCGCGGAAAGCACGGGCCGCTCCTACGGATTCGTGCACAGAGTGCTCTCGGAGTCCGGTGTGACCCTGCGCGGACGCGGCGGTGCGACGCGCACGAAGAAGAAGTAGCCGCCAGCCCGACTGCACCGGTTCAGAGTGGACATCACGTCGGTCGCGACGCCTCCGCCGCGCTGTCCACACCGGAATCGAACGCCGAAACAGGTTCTCCGGTCTGCTCCCGCGCGGCAGGCGTGAACGCGATCATCGCGCCGAGCAGCGCCACCGGGTAGACCAGATATCCCCATCGGGTGGCTGGTGCCAACGCGATCGCGGCGCCAAGTCCCGTCGCGACGCGCAGCATGGCGTCCGCCGGTGTCCGAGGTGGACGCAGGGTGACCCACGCGGCCACGGCGCAGGCCGCCAGTCCCAACAGGACTAGAGCGGCGGTGTGGCCCACGGGGCCGATGCTCGCCACCAGGTGCCCCGGCAATGGGCTCGACGCGGGGGAACTCGCCCGGCCGAGCCCGACCGGGAACTTGACGACGTGCTCGACGAACGCGGCCGGATCGGCGGCCAGGACCGGCAGCACGATCGCCACGCCCACCGCGCCCAGCGCGCAGATGAACGCGGCGAACGCGCGGCTGCCCCGGCTCGCCAGCACGCCGACGGCCAGCACGGCCGCGGCGGGCAGGGCGGTCAGCTTCATGGTCACCAGCACCGCGCACAGCGCGCCGCTCCAGGCTGGACCGGCGCGGTAGGCGAGCACGCCCGCCAGGACGATCAGCGCGATCACCGCGACGTCGTCTCCCGCGACGGTGAGGGTGAGCGCGGTGAGTGGGCTCACCACGGCCAGATGCGCGGCGCGCACCGGCACCGGCGGCCTGCCCAGCAGGCGCCAGGCCGTCGCGATCGCCGCCACGCTGACCAGCAGGAACATCACCCGTGAGTCGGTGAGCGGGTGGTCGCCGAACCATGCCCGGGGGAAGCCGAACAAGGTCATGGCGGGCCCGTATGGGGTGTAGTCGTCGGGGTGCGGCGCGCGGCCGAGGGTGTCGAGGTCGAGGTAGGGCGTTCCCTCGGCGAACAGCGCGCGCGCGGACCGCTCGATCACCCACACCTCGGGCTGCGCCGGGAACGACCACGGCCACGGCCCCCACACGAATGACGGCGCCCGCCGGAACACCAGGAACAGCATCGGCGCGACCGTGCCCGCCGCCCACGCCACCCACACGGGTGTCCACCGCGACCCTCGGCCGGTCAACCAGATCCGGACGGTGAGCGCGAACGCGGCCAGGTAAGCCGGGGCGGCGAAGTTGCCCCACACCCGGTAGCCGTAGAACTCGGAGGCGAAGGCGGTCACCAGGGCGGCGACGGCGGCCACCGCGTAGAGCGCCACGTCGAGCCGCAGTGTCCACCCACGCCGCATCCCCGGCCCGCCCTCCCCGTCGCCCGGTCCGCAGGCTACCCAGCCCGCCGCGCGCCCCTCGTGCGCGGGGCACCGGCGGTGCGCGGCCTCTCGTCGGGGAAGTTGTCAGACCCCTGTGGTGTTCTAGTGGGGTCACAGTAATTTCGGAGCGAGGGGAACGACGTGGAAAGCCCGCGCAGACTCATGGCAGGCGCGATGAAGGCCGCCGACATGCCCAAGGGGCTGCGCAAGGGCACCGTGCGCCGGGTGTTCCAATTCAGCGCCCGGCACCGGCCGCGGCTGGTGGTGTTCCTGCTGCTCACGGTCGTCTCGGCGGTGCTCGCGGTCACCTCGCCGCTGTTGGCGGGCCAGGTGGTCGACGCGATCGTCAACCGCGAGGGCGTGTCGGTCGTCGTGTGGCTCGCGGTCGGCATCGCCGGTCTGGCCATCGTGGGCGCGGGCCTGGGCGTGGCCGAGCGCTGGCAGTCGGCGCGGATCGGCGAGGGCCTGATCTACGACCTGCGGCGGGCGGTGTTCGAGCACGTGCAGCGGATGCCGGTCGCCTTCTTCACCCGCACCAGGACCGGCGCGCTGGTCAGCCGACTTAATAACGATGTTATCGGGGCGCAGCGCACCTTTACCTCGACTCTCTCGGGGCTAGTCACCAACGTGATCCAGTTGGTGCTCTCGCTCGCGGTGATGATGACGCTGTCCTGGCAGGTCACCCTGCTCGCGCTGGTCTTGTTACCGGTCTTCGTCCTGCCCGCGCGCCGCATGGGCCGCCGGATGGCCGACCTCCAGCGCGAGGCGGCGGGACTGGCCTCGGCCATGACCACGCAGATGACCGAGCGGTTCTCCGCGCCCGGCGCGACCCTGGTGAAGCTGTTCGGTCGACCTCAAGTAGAGGTTGAGGAGTTCGGCGCCCGCGCGGGCCGAGTGCGCGACATCGGCGTGCGCACGGCGATGGCCACCCGCTGGTTCATGACCAGCCTGCAACTGGTGTCCGCGCTGGCCCAGGCCCTGGTCTACGGCCTCGGCGGCTACCTGGCGCTGACCGGCGAGCTGGCGCCCGGCACGGTCGTGGCGCTGGCCCTGCTGCTCACCCGCCTCTACACCCCGCTGACCGCGCTGGCCAACGTCCGGGTCGACGTGATGACCGCCCTGGTGTCGTTCGAGCGGATCTTCGAGGTCCTCGACCTCCCGCCGATGATCGCCGAGAAGCCGGACGCGCGGGAGACGCCGCCCGGCCCGGTGTCGGTCGAGTTCGACGGCGTCCGCTTCGGCTACCCGGCAGCGGACAAGGTGTCGCTGGCGTCGCTGGAGGAGGTCGCGGTGCTGGACCAGCGCGGCGGCCAAGAGGTGCTGCACGGGGTGTCGTTCCGCGCCGAGCCCGGCCAGATGGTGGCCCTGGTCGGCCCGTCCGGGGCGGGCAAGTCGACCATCGCCGCACTGGTGCCCCGGCTCTACGACGTTGACGCCGGTGCGGTCCGGCTGTCCGGAGTGGACGTGCGGGACCTGTCGTTCGCCGCGCTCCGGTCGACAGTCGGCGTCGTCACCCAGGACGGCCACCTGTTCCACGACACCATCCGCGCGAACCTCGCCTACGCCCGCCCGGACGCCACCGACGCCGAGATTCACGAGGCGCTGCGCCGCGCTCGGCTCGCCGCGCTGGTCGAGTCCCTGCCCGACGGGCTGGACACGGTGGTGGGGGAGCGCGGCTACCGGCTCTCCGGCGGCGAACGGCAGCGGCTGACCATCGCCCGGCTCTTGCTCGCCCAGCCCCGGGTCGTGATCCTGGACGAGGCCACCGCCCACTTGGACTCCGAGTCGGAGGTGGCGGTCCAGGAAGCCCTGGCCCACGCCTTATCCGGCCGCACGGCGCTGGTGATCGCGCACCGGCTGTCCACCATCCGAGCCGCCGACCTGATCCTGGTTGTGGAGGGCGGCCGGGTGGTCGAGCGCGGCACCCACGACGAGCTGTTGGCCACGAGCGGTCGCTACGCGGATCTGTATCGGACCCAGTTCGCCCACGAGGAGGCCGCGGCCTGACCGGTCGCGGTGCGGGTCGGCATCCGGTGTTCGGGCAGTCGGCGGTGGTGATTGCCCGGCGGGGTTGATCACCATCGGTGGTGCTGGCTTGACCCCGGTTGGGATGGGCGAGCGCGGTCCCCATGGCTGGCCGCCTGCAGAAAGCGGTCGCTGACTCTGTCGGACCCAGGTCGTCATGAGGACGTCGCGCCTGAGTGGCGTCGGCGCCGGGCGGTGGCCAGCAGGTCCTAGTGCATGTGTCGGACGGAGAGAGCGCGCCGGGCTTCGGCCTTCGGGTCGCAGGCCTGATTCTGGTCGTGCTGGTGGGGAGGGGTGGTGGAGCGAGTCAGCGCCGTGCGGTCGCGTCGAACGCGGATAGGGCGGCGCGGACGGTGAGCAGGTCTTCCTGCCGGGTGAAGTCGAGCCCGCTCAAGGTGGCGATCTTGCGCAGCCGGTAGTCCACGGTGTTGGGGTGCACCAGCAGGCGGGTGGCCGTCTGCCTGCGGTTGAGGCCGGTGGTGAGGAACGTGCGCAGGGTGAGCAGCAGCTCGGGCTTCGTGGCCGCCGGGGCGAGCAGCGCGGCGAGCTGGTCGCGCGCGGGGCTGGGCCGGGTGAGCTGGTACTCCAGCAGCAGGTCGGACAGCCGGTAGACGCCTGGCGGCTTGTCGAACACGTCCGCGACCTCGCGCAGCTCACCGGCCAGCCGCGCGGCGGCGGCCACGTCCTGCGGCTCGGTGGGCGCCACCGCCGCGACGATGTCGGCCCCGGCCGCCCTGGCCAGCCGCGCCACGAGCGCGTCGAGCCAGTTCCAGTCCTCGGCGGACAGCTTGGCTGGCGGCACGTGGTAGGGGACGAGGGCGAGCCCGCCGTCGATCGACAGCGCGGTCAGCGCCGGTTCCCGGGTGAGCCGGTTCAGCTCGGACCGCAGCCTGCGCAGCTTCCGCCGGGCGGCCACCGACCGGTCGACGTCGGGATGGCCCTCGTCGGGGTGCGGGCCGACCGTCATCCCGAGCACGAGGTAGCACGCGGGCAGCTTGATCCCGGCCCACTCGGCGACCTCGTCCGCGGGCTGCCCGTCGAGCAGCGCCGAGAGCAGTGACTGCCGGGCGTCGTGCTCCTCACCGAACGACGACCGGCGCTCTTCGAGATAACCCGCCGCCACCACGCCGCCGACCAGGGCGAGGTAGTCGAGCAGGAGCCGATGCGCGGCGAAGACCGAGACCAGGTCCTCCGGTCCCGCCGCGGGCTCCATGATGTCGAGGCAGCACTGCGCTCCGGCGTAGTAGGCCGCGATCACCGCCTCGATCGGCAGCCCCTCCTCGGCGCGCTTGGCCGCCGACTCACGGATCTCAGCCAACTCGCCCGGCCCGGGCACCCGCCGGTCGCGCAGCACCTCGCTGAACCGGCGGATGGTCTGCTCCACGATTGTCCGCACGTCCCCGTCCAGTTCCTCCGCGGGGAGCCTGTCGTAGACCGGGACCTGGTCGACCAGGCGGTCGATGACCGCGGTCGCGAGGGCGGGCAGCGCGACCGTCAGCCGTTCGTGCAGCGAAGTTCCACCGAAGGTGATCGCGTTGGCGTTGGGCGCTGTCACAACGGCCCTCCATGATGTTTGGGGGAACTTCCAGCTCACCGTCCTGGCTGTGCCCCGCACCATATGACGACCGGGTTACCGATTGGTAGCCCCAACAATCGTGGAGGCTCACATGCGGGTACGAGGACCGATCGCCGTGGTGGCTGCCGCGGCGACCGCCGTCGGGCTGATGCTGCCCTGGGGCCCCGGCGCCCAGGCCGAGGACCCCCTGAACTACGTCGCCCTCGGCGACTCGGCCGCGGCGGGCCCGCTGATCCCGAACCAGACCTCCCTCGCCTGCTTGCGCTCCGACCGGAACTACCCCACGGTGGTCGCCAAGGCCCTCGGCGCGACCCTCACCGACGTCTCCTGCTCCGGCGCGGAACTCACCGACTTCAGCGCCAGGCAGTCTCCCGCCGTCGCCCCCCAGTACGACGCGCTCACTGCGGACACGGACCTGGTGACCCTCACCATCGGCGGCAATGACGTCGACCTGGTCACCCGCGCGCTGACCTGCCTGAACCTCCTGCCCGAACCCATCGGCTTCTCCTGCGCCGACCGCTTCACCGCGGGCGGCAAGGACGCCATCGCCGCCGCGATCACCGCGTGGACCCCCAAGCTCAGCGCGGCCTTGGACGAGATCCACACCCGCGCCCCCAAAGCGGACGTGGTCGTCGTCGGCTACGGCACCTACATCAGGAACAACGGCTGCTACCCCACCCAACCGATCTGGGCCCGCGACGCCAACTACATCCAGGGCTCGATCAACAAACTGAACGCCACCCTCCGCGCCCAAGCCGAAGCCCACGGCGACACCTTCGTAGACATCGCCCGCGTCTCCATGGGCCACGACACCTGCGCCGCCCCCGCTGACCGCTATCTGGAGGGCATCCTCCCCACCAGCCCCGCCGCTCCCTTGCACCCCAACGCCACCGGCATGGCCGCCTTCGGCACAGCCGTAGCAGCGGCCATCACCGCGAACAGCCCCAAGCCCTGACAGTCTTCTCCCGCCTTGTCCCGAAGCCCCACCTTCGGGACAAGGCGACCCCACAAGGTCCACTTCCCGCACGACCCCACCCCAAGCCCCCAAGCCCGGCCCCCTCCCGTGCCCCAACCGCCCCCTGGCTCGCCAAGCGCCTGCCCCGCCAAGTGCTCGCGGTGACCGCGCCGCCGGTACTGGTGGTAGTGGCAAGGGTGACGTGATGAAGGAGCACACCCGAGCATCTGCCAGCCCGAACGAAGACCCGCCAGGTGCTCGATGAGTGGAGCAGCAACAAGCCACCCTGCTGCCAACCGCCGCCCACCCTCTGCCAGGTGCCAGAGGGTGGGACAAGGAGCAAACCCGCCCTTCCGTCAACCAGCACCTCAAGCTGTCGAACGCTCGGTGGGAGCGGAACGGCACACCGCTCCCTGCCAGGCAGACCAACGCTCGCCCAGTGTTCGATGGGCAAGACCGGGCAGCGAACCTGCCCTTCACGAAGCCGCACCCGACGCTGCCAGGTGCTCGATGGGGTGGAGTGGTTTCTTTGGGGGTGAAGGAAGATCCCTAAACTTGCCGTGGTCGTGGGGCCGAAGGCTCCCCACCCGTCTTTCCCACGACGGGATCTTCCTTCGTAGGGGCCCTTGGTCTCAACTGGTCGGTGCGACGCTGTGGGATGATCTTGGGGATTGATCGGGGTGTCGCCTGGTGGCGTTGATGGTGCCGTTGTCTTCGGACGAGCGGGAGACGATTTCGCGGGAGCTGGCCGTTGGTCGCTCTCACCGGAAGATCGGGTTGTTGTTGGGCAGGCATCATTCGGTGATCTCTCGGGAGGTCGCCCGCAACGGCGGCAACCAGAGATACCGGGCGACCGCGGCGGGGAAGCGCGCGAAGGCGATGCGGGCTCGGCCGAAGGACCGGAAACTGGAGCGGCCGGGCCGGGTCCGCGACTACGTGGTGGAGAAACTGGGGTTGCGGTGGTCCCCGGGTCAGATCGCGACCCGGTTGCGGGCCGATCACCCGGATGATGGGGAGATGCGTATCTCGCACGAGACGATCTATCAGACTCTGTTCGTCCAGGGCCGGGGTGAGTTGCGGGCCCTGCTGTACCGGGCGTTGCGGTCGGGGCGGGCGAGGCGGGTCTCACCTGCGAAGAGGGTTCCGGCGCATGATCGGATCGCGGGGATGGTCTCGATCAGCGAGCGCCCGAAGGAGGCCGAGGATCGGGCGGTGCCCGGGTTCTGGGAGGGCG